>JAIVYO010000020.1:0-10205 GCA_048635405.1 Campylobacterales bacterium
ACAAGCGACGGCTCCCAGACACTTAAAGTCTCCCCACCGATAGTCAGAACAAAGTAATCCTTTCCGTTCCTGCTTTTCTTAGGGCCTGCTATACTCTCAATCTTGCCATCCATAGTATAAAAGAAAGTGTGAGAATTTATAAGTTTATTCTTATCACAAAAACCAAGTCGCAAATCTCTCAGTTATAGAAAGACCCGAAAAGCTGTAGCGAATCCTTATGTCTTCAGAATTTAAAGGTATTTCAAAAAGCACAAGGCCTGTCATCTCTGTTCCGGGCGATATCTTCTTATACTTAGGCAATGCATCATATCCTTCATATACGATAGGCTCGTAAGTGTAGATGTCACCGGAGAGCAATGTCACTTTACCATAACCAACATATATTGATAATTCACCCTTATTAATCACTGTGAAATTCACCATAAAAAACTGCTTGCCTGCGATTGCATTATCAGTCCTTTCAGTCCCATTCTCAACAGTCTGGTACACATAGCTTGACACAATCTCATAAGAATTAAACTTAACATCAAGGACATCAGTCTGTACCGCCTCATCAAAAGATGCCACGATTTCTCCTGCTTCAGGCACATAGGCATCGGTCTTGTCATCAGCAGTGTCTTGAGGCTCAGTAGGTACAGAATCATCAGGTGCTGCATCTGTCACAGTATTGCCGGCATTGTTATCATCAGTAGTTGTCGGGGTGTCCTGCACAGTATCCTCCGGTATATTATCAATTGGCGCAGTACTATCCCCATCATCTCCAGAAGAAGGTATCTCCACATTTTTCAGGCTTAAGGCAAATACAATAGCAAGAAGAATAATGATAACATAAAGAATATGTTTCTTATCAACCTCTACATTGACTTTGCCGGAAGAGTTAGACTTTTTTGATTTAGATTTCTTAACCGTTTTCTTTGCAGGCATATTATTGATTAGTGATATGAATTATATATACTTATCTAAAAAACAAGGCAAAAACATTTAATCAATATTTATATATTCCCCTTTAATAAAGAAGATGAACATATTCTCAAATAAGAAGCCAGACATCATAAATGGCAACATAAAAAATACGCTCATCAGGCTGTCAGCACCCATAATCATAGCTATGCTCTTACATACTGCCTTCAATATAATAGACGCAATATTTTTAGGGCGGTTGAGCTCGGACGCTCTTGCAGCGATAACCATCACATTCCCTATCATTTTCTTCATAATAGCGATAGGATCCGGTGTGCGTATCGGTACGACATCTCTCATAGCAAGGCTTATCGGAGCAAAAAAGATTAATGAAGCACATCAGGCAGCAAGCCACAGCATCCTGATAGCAATCGTCCTGACTATAACTTCTGTCATCATAGGCTTTTTGTTCATAGAAGACATCTTCATCCTTATGGGTGCGGATGCAAGCATAATAACACTTGCAACAGACTATATACACATAATTTTCTACGGCATAGCCGTCATGTACTTATCTTTCATCCTCAACGGCATTCTCCATGGCGAGGGAGACATGAGGACATCGATGAAAGGAATGGGGCTTGCAGTCATAATTAACATAATTCTTGATCCTATTCTTATATTCGGTCTAGGACCTATTCCTTCATTAGGTATTCAAGGCGCAGCATTGGCAACAATATTCTCAAGATTCATAGGGCTTATATACATAATCAACCATTTTGCGAAAAGAAAAAATATAGTAACACCGGTTATCAGAGGGTTCATCTATGCACCAAAGACATTGAAAAATATAATTCGTGTAGGTCTGCCTGCATCTCTTGTGAATGTCAGCATGTCATTCTCGTTCATCATAGTAACTTCTTTTGTAGCAGCTTTCGGCGCAGAGGCGATAGCAGCTTTCGGCGCAGCAGTCAGGATAGAGATGATCGGCGCTCTTCCATCAATGGCTATGGCATCAGCTATAGTGACCATGGCAGGCCAGAACGCAGGAGTCAGGAAATACTGCCGCGTGGAAGACACTGTCAAATCCGCTATAAAGATGCTCAGCATATTCATGATCATTGTTGCAGGAATACTGATAGCTTTCCCTGAGATGTTCATGAGACTTTTCACAGAGGATCCGAAAGTCATATCTATAGGAGCAACATATCTAAGAATCGTGCCTCTAGGTTTTATCTTCGCAGCGATAGGAAGCTCAATAACTTCAGCTTTCCAGGGGATGGGCAAAGGCACTCCGCCTCTTATCTTCCAGATAACAAGACTTTTCATCGTAGGCATACCTTTAGCATACTACCTCGCTTTCATCGCAGGATGGGGACTGAAAGGCATATGGTGGTCATTTGTGATTGCCGGCCTTGTGACAGCTGTGATTTCAGCCGTATGGTTCTTAAGAGAGATTAAAGGAAAAAAGAAAGAAAAATGAACTCAGGAATCTTCATTCAAAAAAACACAATAATCCTTCTCTGTCCCGCAACAGGTAGTCATAACTTTTTCACCGCCAAAATTACAGTAGTTCGAAGGATCATAAGAATTGTCTCCAGTCAGCAATGCCTTCGCCCTGTTTTCAAATGCAGGCTCAAAATATTTGCAAAAGCCTAAATCAATTTTTGTCTGTTTTTGAATCTTATATAAAAATATTTCTCCCAACCAAAGCTCACGATAATCAAATAAAGGTATATCATACTTATCAAGCCTCTTAACTATATAATCCTCTAACTCTTTCCACAACAAGGACCAATGCAGGCCGGAATTCAGATAATCAAGCAGGTCTCCATCAGACAGAACCTCAGAGACCAGGTCCTCAACTTTCTTTTCAAGCTCTTCAACACTTTTTATTTTAAAGATAGTCTCCATAGATTAAGATGACTGAAGAATTTTAAAAAGTTGTTCAAATAAAGATTTTGAACACTTAACAGAAATCAAAAGATATATAAAAACCCTACCTCAGCCCGCGCCCTTCCCGCATGATATCCAAAAGAAGCTTTCTCTCAACCCGAGCAACAATATACTTTGAAATCTTCATCTTCTCGGAAGGCACAACAATCGCATCGACGCCGAACCCTACAAGTCTCTCAAGGATGTCAGGATCCTCAAGTATTGATCCACCGACGCTCACGAATATCTTGCTCTTCTTGTAGTCATCAATTATCATCTTTATCATCTTGAGCACACCGGGATGCTTGGAATCAAAATGCTTGCGCACCTTCTCATTCGCCGCATCCACGCCAAGCATGTGTTCTGCAAGCCTGTCACAGTCTATAAACACAAAATCAATCCCGGCATGAGCAAACTCCTTTGCAACAAGGCCGGGAGCCGGGGCTTCTATGCTGATGCCTACCTTGACCTTCTCGGAATCCACCCCACATTCCCTAAATATCTTCATGACCTCAGAAATCTGGTTTGGATGCTGAACAAAAGGAAGAAGAATCTCTATATTATTGTATCCTTTAAGCATCAGGTTATTGAGCGCTTTTATCTCAGCCTTGAAAAGAGCAGGAGCATCAAGGCTTCTTCTAAGCCCTCGCCACCCGAATTTTGGATTCTCTTCAGATATCTCATGACCACTTTCAGGAAGCTTCTGCAATGTTGATGTCTGCGCGCTCAATGTCCGAAAAGTCATGGGCTTGGGATACACAGATTCCACAAGAGGACCGAACTTTGTCTCTATATATTTCACCAGCTCCTCTTCCATGCCTTCAGAAAGTATCTTATCCGGATGCTTGCCCAATTTAAGCAATACAAGCTCAGAAGGCAGAAGACCAACACCGTCAAGGACAGTCTCAGGCTTGTCAAGGCTTCTTGCAAATACCTTTACCTTTGTACCTGTTATCATGTTCATAGGATCTTCTTCAATCATGCTGTCCACATCTTCTGCTTTATTTTCACTGGGAAATGTCGTATCGTCCTGTTCTCCAAAACCGCTGTCCTGTCTGTATGGCGCAGATTCTTCAGCTGCAGGCAACTCCTGACCCCTCGCAGGAGGAATATCATCTTCATCATCTGCCGAAAAAGGAGGATTTCCCGATAACAGAGCAGCAGAGGACACTTGTTCCACCACACCATCATTATCTACAGCAGTATCCTGCGCATCTGCAGCCAAAGCTTCAGCAGGATTTGACTCCAGGATAGACGTATCTTGTTGAGAATCATTTAAATCATTTTGCTCTGGAACACTTCTGACATAGATTTTTCCTGATGTGGCATCAACTGCCACCCTGCTCCCATCATCAAGTTTTTCGCAGGCTCCGGCACATCCCACAACAAAAGGTATATCAAGCTCACGGCAAAGTACTGACATATTGGAAAGTATTCCCCCATTCTCTGATATTACACCTCCTACACGGTTCAGCACAGGTATTGTCACGGGCTGGAGCGAGGGAGTCACAAGTATGTCTCCTGCTTTTATCTTGACCATGTCTGATATGTCATGGACCTTCCTTAAAAATCCTTCAGCATTTCCGCTGCTTGACGCAATGCCGCTGAAAGCAGGAGAATCATCAGTTTCATACACCGGCTTTATCTGTTTGTTCAATGTCGTCATCCTTGATATATCAATAGCATAGACCTTATCTCTCTTGAAGACCCATTCCACATACACAGGTGTTTTTGAAACAGTCTCAACCTTTTTAGACATCTGTGACACAAGAGCAATCTCTTTCTCATCAAGCGACTGCGCATTTGTCATCTCAGGAGATATCTTCTCTTTTATTACATTTCCGCTGACAGCATGCTTCACAAGACGCCATTCTTTCGGATTTATCTTCTTCCCCTTAGACATGGAAGATGTCTTGTCCACAATGAATATGTCAGGCGTTATCTCACCGCCGCCTGTAAAACCGCAACCGAAACTGCTTTCTATAACAATCTCATCCACATTCTTTGTCACCGGATTTGCTGTGGCGCAGATGCCTGACTTTTCCCCGTCTATCATCTTCTGGACAATCACGCCGGAAAAGATATCCTGCCCTCCGTTATACTTCTGCCTCGCAAATATTGCCTCATCACTATACAGAGCTGCCCAGCATTCTTTGATCTTATCAATCAGTCCCGCAAGACCGTTGACATAAAGATGTGACGGATAAAACCCCGTAAAAGATATTTTTTTTGAACCGCCTGTAAATACGCTTGACTTGACCGCAACCTCGCAATCATTGCTTCCTGCATTTATAACACCTAACTTATCTGGATCTATATCCTGCATCTCTCTGCTGACACCCAAAGCGCCGTACTCAGCCTTTATCTCTTCCTTGAGCATTTTGGGTATCTTGCCGGATATTATCAGGTCCCTAACCTTTTTTGACTTCCCTGCAAGCTCTTCAGGGCCGCAGCTGCCTATGCTGTTAAGAAGGCCGGATATGGCATCGTTTATGCTGTTTTCCTTAAGATATTTGTTAAGGCCTGCATTGGTCACCACAAAACCGTCCGGAACAGGCAGGCCGGCTCCCATAAACTGCGACAGTGTCACTGCCTTGTCTCCAGTCTTCTCTCTGTCCTGTACAGAAAGACCGGCAATGCCAAGAACGAATTCCATATATATCTATAATAAATAAGTACCTATATGTATAAAAATATATTCACTGGATAAAGAAGAAAAAATTTACTCTAGACATCTATATATTTTTCTTTGATAAGCTGCATAGAATTCACGATAATTTTAATAAAAAATGCAGACTTAAGGAGATCATCTGCCATGGCACCCATTTTATTGTCTTTATCACCCACAAAAGACATCTGATAATTTCCTTGATTTTTAAGTTCAGATTCTAAAGCATTATAGACATCAGATGGTTTATTTGCTTCAGGTAAATATTCACTGATAAATTCTCCGAATGTCAAACTCTTAAGATAATAACCAGAATTCGAAAGTTCCTTTATCTGTATATTAAATCCTACAATTTCAACATTTATTTCCGAAAAGTAGTTTAAATCCATAAAATAGATATATAATAATAACTTTATATGTTTATATATAATTATTATTTCTAAGTGATATAACATATATTATATATCTTAAACTAAAAAGACAGCACACAGCTCATGAATTAAGCTACATGGATGACAATAAAAGAACAGTAAAATCACTTCTTTCTTTTCCCTGCCTTATAGAGAGTGACAATAAAGATGGAAAGATAAGGATAAGATATCAGCATAAGAGCAATAAATGCCAGGGCAATTGCAAAAACTACAATAGACACACCAAGATATAAGCCTGTATCCATTATAGATGTGGATGCGACAGCCGTAGACGCGAATACTGGCATATCTAAAATAGATGCAGCTGCGACAGCCACAGACACGAGTGCAAAAGATATTGCAAATACAAGGAAAAACAGCAATACCACAGAGCCTAAGACTAAAGACGCATTGTCCCTGAAAAACTCAACGCTTTTCCTGACAGCCTTGAACCCGTCCGTCTTCTCGATGACGACAATAGGCAGGGTAAACATAAGAGATGCCTGCACAAGGATGACAGCAGACATAAGAATAATATAAAGCAATAAATATGCAGGTTCAGATGCCATAAGATAGCTGTCCATGAAAAGATTCATCACCTGTGACATGACAAGAACAATGACCTGGATCAGCACAAATGCCTTGATAATATTATGCCAGTGTACCTCTATACCTTTACGGATATCTGAAAGATCTATCTTCCTGCGTCTTATCCTGGATATAGCATAATACACTCCGCCCGAGAGCATAGCAAACATAGATGCCATGATAAAATTCATCACAGAGGCCTGTACAGACCCTGAACCGTAGAGGTCATCAAGGCTTACCATGCCTGAAAGGAAAAAACTGCCTTCAACAGCGATAGCAATAAGCCAGAAAGCAATCCCTATCAGTAAGGATTCCTTAAGGTTGCTCCTGAATACAGAATACGACTTCTCAAAAACATCTCCGATTCCCATCATGCATCAATCTCAAAAACAATTGACTAATATTTAATGCTGCCTGTATATAAGATTAACACAGCGAAAGGCTGGCAGAAAAGATATTTAAATATTCCTGCCGGAATTGACTTCAAGTAGATGCATATGAAAAAAGCTATATTCATCGGAAGGTTCCAGCCACTTCACATAGGGCATTGCCATGCAATAAGAAATATCCTTAAAAGAGAAGATATAGGGCACCTCTATATAATAATAGGCAGCACAGGCAAGGAAGGCACAGGCGAAAACCCTTTTTCTTTTAAGATGCGCGAAAAGATGCTGGAAAAGGTGTTCAAAAACAAGATAAAAGACGGGAAAATATCAGTCCTTGGCCTTGACGACTGCGGTTCTGATGAAGAATGGATAGGTAATCTAAAAACAATCGCACCTGATTTTGAGATAGCTTTCACAGGAAACGGCTGGACAAGAAGATGCCTTGAAGATACCTGTAATGTTGAGAAGCAGGAATTTCACGATGAAAAACACCTCAACGGCACCTATATCAGGTCATGCATAAAGGAAGGAAAAGACATAAGCAACCTTGTGCCTGAAGAAGTGCTCGGGATGATTACTGGTACAATTAAGCAAAAGAATTTTTAAAGATATAATCATTCACAAGTGACTATGGAAAATAATGGTGTATCATACACATTCCCATCTGATTTAAATATAGAACTATATTCACTTCCTGAAACAGCTATTAAAAAAAACATAAGTTTTGAACCCAGAGAATATATTATAGAAAATATCATACCTGATAAAAACAAAATATTGAAATCTATACTTTATTCTAATCCAGACATGCCTTTCGGTTATATAGACAAGGGCAGCAATGAGACAAGAACAATTGAAGATGCGTCAAAACTTCTGGATTATGAGAGAAAAAAAATCCTAAAGACACTTGTAACAAAAGATGCAGATGAGAATATATATATGGTCGTGACTTTTGGCAACTACCACCCAAACATCAAAAAGATAAAACATTTATCAGAAATATTTAGGAATGCACATGATATTGACGGCCCGCTGAAACTACACATGATAGATTCAAAACATGTTGAAAATTTTATTGGAATGCCTGCCGGATTCTGCGGACCTGTGCTTTTCAATAAAGATTACATAATAAATCAAGTTAGCGAAAAAAATGTTAAAGGCATTCTTTTTCATCATAAAATTAAAAAAACACAGCAAAGATACACAATAAATGAAAAATACATAATGATAACATTTCCGATAAGCAAAAACGAATCCATACTTATGCATCCAAGAGATCTCTATGAAAAACTGAAAAGTAAATGCGGAGAAGATAAAATTTCTTTTTTCAGGGAATAAGAAACATCAGATTTATTAATATCAACCATCAACTCAAAAGCATGGCAAACATCCTCACTTTCAAATTCTTAAGAGAGCTCCAGAAGAGAGAAAGAGCTTCAAGAGAGCTTGAGAAACTTGACAATGACTTCTACAGCCAGGTATCAGGCTACATGGAAAAGAAGACAGGTCTTGACCTGAAAAACAATCAGGACTTCGCCGCAAGAAGAGATCTTGAGCACACAAAGATAATAATCGGAGACATACTTAACCGCAGGGAACGGAAAGTCATAAACCTTGCGGTCCTGAACGTACGGGGCACCATAATGCCGAAAAATATACTCCCGGAAGAGAAAGAGCTGTTCGAGAAGATAAAGTCAGCAGTCACAAAATACAGGAGCAACCTTGAGTTCGTATTCTACGAGAAGGAGGATAAGAAAGAGACAGCCGGAGAAAATATCAAAGAAGAGGAAGCTGAAAAGGAAAAAGAAAGAGGCGAAAAAGACAAAAAGACAGAAAAAGCCGAAGCAGAAGAAACAGACAGCAAGACAGACACGACAAAAATAAAAATACTTGGCACAGTGCCCGAGTTTGTCGCTGACGACGGCGAAAGCTACGGACCTTTTGAAGAAGGCGAGATAGTCAAAATCCCTCAGTCTGCAGCAGCGATACTTATAAATATCAAAAAAGCAGAAAAAGAAAAATAACCAAAGGTCAGGTCAGCATGAAGATACAGTTTCTGGGCACAGCAGGCGGAAGGTTCGGAGTCTCAAGACAGGAAAGAGCGAGCGGCGGCATATACATAGAAGCCTGCGGAAAAAAGCTGTATCTTGACCCGGGTCCCGGCGCCCTTGTCCACGCAAGAAGAAACAATATACCTCTGGAAGAGCTTGACGCAATACTTCTCTCTCATGTACATCAGGATCACACCAATGATGCAAATGTTCTTATTGATGTTTTGACAAAAGGCGGATGGGAAAAGAAAGGGACTCTTATAGGAAACAGGACAGCGATAGAAGGCTATGGAAATATAGAGAAGGCTGTGCTTGACTATTATCTAAAGTTTCTGAAAAAAACTGTTGTGATGGAGCCGGGCGACACTTTCAATCTTGGCGGCCTGAAGATAACAGCCACACCGACAAAGCACGGCGACCCGAAAGGCATAGGATTTATATTTGAGGGAGAAAAAACGGTCTCCTATGTAGGTGATGGGCATTATTTTGATAGTCTTGAGAATCATCACAAAAGTTCAGACATACTCATACTGAACCATATCTTTCCAAGGGAAGAAAACACTGCTGAAAAAAAGAACAATGACCACATGGACAGCTACAGCGCAAAGAAGCTTATAGAAAGAACAGACCCGAAACTTGTCATAACCCAGCATTTCGGCATAACGATGATGAAAGTCGGTCCTGAAAACGAAGCCAGATGGCTTGAAGAACAGACAGGTGTCAAGGTTGTCGCTGCAGAAGATTTCCAGGTGTTTGAGTTCTGAAAAAAATTAAGTAACTATTTATTAGTTAAATCATTATATTGTTCTAAATAACGTTTTCCTTCAATACCTGCTAAAAGTTCAGCAATATCTGCATCAAAACCACCGCCGCCAAGTGTACGAACTTCCTCAATATTTGCTGACTGGACAATCTCTGAAATCGCAGCAATGATTTCATTTTCATCATCAGTGGTTTGAAACAGCCGAGGATTTCCTTCCCCGGGATCAAGCAGATCAGGCTTATATGGATCGTCTGTGTCAACGACAGTGATGTCGGTAGGGTCTATAAGAAACGTGCCGGCCGCGCCTTTAGGGGCACTGGCGTCCACTTCGCCACTAATCTTGATGCGCTTCCCGCCGGAAACCTCGACAAAACCGCCATCGCCCGACTCTGCGCCGCCCTTCGCCTCAATTCTTGCATCCTGCCAGAATAGTGCCGTATCGGGCGAAGAGACGGTCACGCCGCCACCATCCCCTGTGGTTCCTGGATTTGCAGTGGTCAGACT
>JAIVYO010000021.1:0-10178 GCA_048635405.1 Campylobacterales bacterium
GAATTCGGTGGATTCCCTCTTAACGAAAAAGATCTGAAGCTGAAAGACAGATGGTCATTCCATTTCAGAAGAGACCTAAATGGTGAACGCCTCCACCTGCTTCTTCCCGAAAAGGTCAAGGAAAGCGTCGAATATTTCAACAAGACCAACCTAAAACCGGAAATAGTTTCCTTTCATCTCGGATATTCTGCGAAAAATATAGGAAAAGTCACAGGCTATGACGACCATAACTACGCAATATCCGAAGTCTGGAGCAGGCAGGAAGTGCTAAAAACATTCACAGAAAGCCTGAAAATAATTACAGAATCCATCAACATCCCTTTGGCTATAGAGAACATGAACTACAACAAGGGAGGAGCGTATGAATACGCATGCGAGCCGCAGTTCATAAGAAATATACTTTCCAGAAACCCGAGCATCCACCTCCTGCTTGACATCGCGCATGCAAAGGTAAGCGCGCACAAGCTCCTCACAAGATACGAAGAATCAGAAAGGGCAGAAAAATACATAAACAGCCTGCCACTAGACAGGACAATAGAGATCCACCTGAGTTCTCCCGATGAAAAATACGGCGACATGCACCTCCCCGCAACAGACAAAGAGATATCTATCTTAAAAAGCATCAGGGAAAAGATGACTAACCTGAAACTGATCAATCTCGAATACCGCAGCAACAATCCTGACGCAATCAGAATGATACCGGAAACAGTAAACACATTAAGACAAATCTTCAACTAGGTCTAAAGATCCTCAATCCTGGATATCAGACTATCAAAGACTTCCTTGGTCTCTTTCTCATCCCTTCCCTCAACAACCACACGCACGACAGGAGAAGTTCCGGAAGGGCGGACAAAACAGACAATGCCTGACACATCAAACTTGACGCCATCCTCATCAGATATCACAGAATAAGTGCCATCCGAAACGACCATCTCTTTTATCTTCTCCATCTTGTCTATTGCACCAGACATATCGGAAAACTTTATCTTCTCCTTGAGTATATAATATTTGGGAAAAGACTTTCTCAAAGACACAAGCTCTTTCGCTTTTGCCGCAAGCACAAGCGCACAGAAAGTCCCGCTGTTGTACCAGCAGAAATCAGGGAACGCATAATGCCCGTTAGGCTCGCCACAGAACTCAGCACCCACCTCTATCGCTTTTTTGGACACAAATATATCGCCGACAGGAGTGAAAATCACCTCAGCCCCGGTAACATCTTCAAGCATTTTTGAAGTATCAAGAGACGCCACTATCTTCTTGGCAGACGCGATTTTGGCCAGGATGCAGAAGATGTCATCGCCGGGTATCCAGTTACCATCAGAATCATAGGCGAATATCCTGTCCGCATCAGGATCATGCCCGACAATAATATCTGCATCATTCTCTTCCATTGTCTCCAGAAGATGTTTCCTGTTCTCCTCATCAGGTTCAGGATGTATTGAGAATGTCGGTATCGTATTGCAGTTTACGCGGATGACCTTTGCGCCCAGCTTCTCAAGAAGAATTGGTGTCGTGACAGACGCTCCGCCCTCGCAGCAGTCTACAACAACGGTCGCGTCAATATTATCAAAATATTTCTTGAAAGCCTGTATAGCCTTAGATATATAGACATCCTCAAACTCAGCATACTTGTCAGTATAAACACCTATATCCTTATGTGCAGATGCCCTGAATTCTGAAGACATGAAAAGATTCTTGATCCTTGCCATATCCTCATTTGAGAAGCCGTTGCCTTTTGTATACATAAGCTTGAAGCCGTTCCTTGTCCAGTCATGATGCGATGCAGTTATCATCACAGACAGGTCTGCACCATAATGGTTTCCGGCAAGGGCAATCTTGTCTGTTGGCCCAAGGCCGACATCAATAACATCAACACCGGTGCTGAGTATGCCTGCGACCAGAGCGCTCTTCAATGACCTGCTGCACTGCCTTGTATCAAAGCCGACAACAATTTTGTCTTTTGCAAAAGTCCCTACAGCTTTGCCAAACTTAAGGGCGAATTCCTCGTTAAGCTCTGAAGGATACTCACCGCGGACATCATATCTTGTAAAGACAACAGGTTCTTTTTCCATCTAATTCACATCCAATATTTTCTCAAGCTCTGAAATATCCTGTATAAAATGTGCAGGAGTCCCTTCTTTCTTGTCCGAGATAAGGACTGTGCAGGCACCGACACCATAAGGAATCTCAAGATCACGCATCCAGGAATCGCCGACAAAGACAATATCTTCCGGCTCAAACCCGTATTTTTCAGCAACAAGAGTATAATACTTTACAGAAGGCTTAAGCTCACCGGCAATATCTGAACTGATAATATAATCAAAATATTTTTTCCAGTCTCCGAAAATCCTGTTCAGTTTCATCTCAAGAGGCTGTAAATATTCATCGCTCGCAACAATCATGACAAATCTGCCTGTCTTTTTCAGCCGGTCTATCGTAGCGACAGTATTAGGCTTTTCGGAAAGGTTTTCCACAACTGTTTTCCAGAACACTTCAAGCGCGCACTTTATCAGGTCATCAATCTTTCTCTTGTCAACATCCAGCTGGTTAAGCGCCATATTAAGAACATATTCTCTTTTCCGCCTGGTGAGATCCTGGGAACGGTCAGATTTTAAGATAGTGCAGATGTGCCTGCGCCAGACAGTTTTTAACAGTACAATGTCCAGCCCTGTCTCTTCAGAAAGATAAGAGAACATCACACCATACGCTTTTTTTACATCAATATCATAAAATGTGTGGTCTGCATCAAAGACAATCGCTTTAGCCATACTTATTTCCTCTTCTTGACAATATTCTCAAACCTGGAATAGCATACCATATCTGAATCAACATTTTTCATGACAACTGTATTTGGCCCGATAACGCAGTTAGACCCGACAATGACCCCGGGCATTACACAAGCATGTATCCCGAACCGCGTATCATGGCCGATGACAGTACCAAAAGAATTCATATTTGTAGATACTTCAGAGCCCTTGACTTTTGGCCTTATCTCTCCCCTGTCAATCCGCACATTCCCGGTGATCATGCCTGCACCGATTCGGCAGTTTTCCCCGATTATCGTATCGCCGAAAAATCCGGAATGTATATGGGTGCCTTTCATGATTATCGCTCTTGCGACCTCACAGTTGGCGCCCACGATGGACTTTTGCTCAATCACAGAATTGCGGACAAGTGAATTGTTCCCGATTATGCAGCCATCTCCTATATAACAGGGACCTTTTATTACTGCATTCTCAAAGACTCTCGTATTTTCGCCGATATGGACAGGCCCTTCAATCTTGGCAGACTTGTCAATCTTTGCAGACTTTGATATGTGCGGCTTCATACCGGAGAACAGGATATCTGAAACATTGAACAGATCCCATGGATACTTCATTGTCGGCGTCCCTTTATCAGTGATCACGATCCTTGCATCATTCTCGCTCATGTAGAGCTTCAATGCATCCTCAAAAGCGTATTGATGGACTTTGACGCGCCTGTAATAATCAAAGAAGTCCTTTGGCAGGAAATATATTCCTACAAGCCTTATATCAGAAGGTTCCTTACCCTTAGCGGGCTTTTCTACAAGGTCAACAACTTTATCACTGACTTTCTTGTCAAGCACGACAATGCCGTAATTCCAGGGCATATCTGTCTTTTTTCCGAGAAGCACCTTTCCGGCACCGGTATCCTGCAATTTGCTCCGCATATCATCAAGATACTTTGAGACCTCAAAACTGTTTGCATTAAGGACAAAAAAAGCGCTGTCTATATATTTTTCTGCCGCAAGGACCGCATCGCCCATGCCTTTCGCTTCTTTCTGCACTACATAGCGTATAGTGACTCCTGAAGATGAGCCGTCACCGAGAGCATCCTTAATGTTCGAGCCAGGGCTTTGCACCACAATGATGTCTATTATGCCTGCTTTCTTCAGGTTCTCAACAGTCCTCTCAATTATTGTCTTTCCGAAGATAGATACCATGCACTTATGCATGTCATCTGACAAAGGTCTGAACCTTGAACACTCGCCTGCTGCTAAAAGTACTGCCTGCATCTAATAACACCTACACATAATAGCCTGATAAATCTTTAAATGTATATTCCGGCATAAAAACCATAAAACATCACATACCATAACAAAACCTATTTCAAATCCCTAATATTATCACTCCCAGCACCATCAGTACAACCCCAAACAGCTTGTTCCTTATATTTTTCTCATTCAATACATAATAAGCAAGTATCACAACAACAATGCTGTATGTCCTTCTTATCGGGACATATATAGAGACATCCACCATCTGCAACGCAAGCATCTGAAGATAAAAGGAAAGCGCCTCAAAAAATCCTGCAAAAAATATCAGGGACGGAGCCTTCCTGATTGTTTCAACACCAAGGCTAAGCTTCCTTGTTGAGATTATATATGCTGTGAGCATGACAAAGATTATCCAGTACAGCATCACAGAGAACATTCCCGCATCAAGCGTAAAAAGTACATATTTATCTATGATATGGCCGACAGACATGGCAAGCATTGTCAAAAAAGCCCATTTGACGCCGTCATTAAGCAAAAGCTTCTTCAGTGAATGATGTGGCTTCCTTATGTTTTCAAGAGCGATAGCACCGATAAAAATAAGAGATATCCCTGCAATCTTTTGCAGTGTCACACCCTCTCCCAAAAACAGGGCAGAAAGAATCAGCACAAGAACAGGTGCACAGTTCTTTATAGGTGCTATCAGCGAGATGTCTGCATTCTTATAAGATTTTGAAGCCCACAGCGCCGCAGCAGAATAGGCTACTCCCGCAACAAAGATATAAGGATAAAGAGAAGGTGAGATGATTACGGAAAAATCAAAAAGAGGAAGCAGACAAAAAGCGGCAACGCCCATCAGGCCCCATGTGACAACAGTCACATCCCTGTCATCGACAGCAATCTTATTCAGCACTACAGCTATGCCGATCGCAACAACACTCAGTAACGCATATATCTGCCACATCTGAAGACCCACAGGAAATATACCATAATATTGACTGATAACAATAAGAGCAGATTACTTTTTAAAGAAATATTAAAAATAGATTTAAAAACAATAAAAATAACTTATAAAAAGATTTATAAATACCCTGGCCCATAATCAATAGTATGTACTATATCTGGAACAGCGAAAAGAACACGATAATCCCTACAAAGATACTAAAAGCTCACAGCGCGTCAAATGTTCTGGCGCATCCGATACGTTCCGTTATACTTGAGATGCTATCCGTGCAGAACCTGTACCCTATGCAGATAGCAGAAGCCCTTAAGATGCATGAGCAGAAAGTCTATTATCACATAAATATCCTTAATAAAGAGGGGTTCATAGAAACAGAAGACATAAGATTGCCGGGGGCTGCGAAACAGTATTCCCTAAAAAAGACCGCATATTCATTTGTCCCGAAATATATTGATCCCAGGCACAGGGAAATGTCAATCCACGACTACACAGCACCGCCGGAGATGCTGAAGCCTTTTGTAGATAAAGGAAAGATAAGCTGCAGGATAATTGTCGGCTCGCCAATGCCGCACGGAAAGCTCAACAGGATAGAGAGATGCGGCCATCTGGCAGGTGACATCGCGGCAATGCTTGGAAAATACGGATCAAAAGAGGGCAGGCTGACATACCTTGACACAGATGTTGATGACCTGAAAGGCAACCTGATAATAATCTCAGGATTCTATGTGAACACTGTTGAAAAAGAGGTCAACAGCTTCCTGCCGATAAAGCTCAACGAAAGCGGCACAAAGATAATATCAACAATATCTGGAGATGAGTTCTCTGAACCTGAAACAGGATTCATCGTAAAGGCAAAGAACCCGCTTGACAAAAGATATGACATAATTGTTCTTGCAGGGATAGAGATGAACGGGACAATAGCAGCAGTCCAGGCATTCACAAGATACTTCTCAAGGATAGAAAAAGGCAACAAGCTTAACAGGAACATCAAGGCCAAAGTTGTCCAGGGTATTGAGAAAAAAGGCAGGATTGAAGATGTGATGTTTCTGGAATAATAAAAGAATTCAGCCTATCATCTGCCCTTAACCTCATCCTCGACAATCTTCACATATTTATCCAGCAGCCCGTCTCTTGTCTTCTCATCAACAGCTTCAGAAGTCACCCTGATGATAGGTGTAGTATTTGAAGCCCTCACCAGCACCCATCCGTCATCAAGATCAACACGGACACCGTCAAGAGTATTCACCTTCTCATACTGCTCGCTGAACTTTTTCTTAAGTCTCTCAACCACATCAAACTTGACATCATCAGGGCAGTCAACAGGAACTCTCTTTTTTGGAAAGATAGGAAACTCATCAACAATATCTGAAAGTTTACGGCCTGTCCTTGATAATATCTCAGCAATCTTCAGAGGGACAACAATAGCGTCATCAAACGGGAAATATTCAGGCATCACAAAATGCAGAGCGTTTTCCTCTCCAAGCGATGCGCCTGTCTCTTTTGCTTTCTGCATCATGAAAGTATGCCCGACAGGAATCCTCAATATCTCAATGCCAAGGCTTCCAAGCTGCCTTTCAATTGCCATCGAACACTCAACATTTACGATCATAGTGCCTTTTTTTCCTGAAAATATCTCTTTCGCAAGCACAAATGCAATCTGGTCAGAATTAAGTATCCTGCCCCTGTCATCAGCGATGCCTACCCTGTCGCCGTCGCCGTCAAAAGCTGCACCGAAATCCGCACCGATATCAAGAACCTTATCTCTCATCTTCTCAAGATTCTTTACCTCAACATCAGCGCCCCTCCCGGAAAATGCCGGGTCCACATCACCGAAGATGACAGTCTCTTCTATATTATTTACAGATGAGAAAACATCCGGTGCTGAGAGGCATGTACTCCCGTTGCCGCAGTCAACGACAATGCTGACCTGTTTCTCAACAGAGAACCGTCCGGAAATATAATTGACATATTCCTCTTTCATATCAACATCCTCAACAGTTCCTGCTTTGCCCGGCCTGATAAATTCACCACAGGCAGCAATCTCACCTATCTTTTTGTTGTCTTCCTCAAAATAGCCGACAGAATCCTTGTCATAGAACTTGATGCCGTTCCATCCAGGAGGATTATGCGATGCTGTGATATAGACAGTCACATCCTTCTTGAGCTTCCAGCCTGAAAAAAGAGTAACGCCAAAAGAAGTTATTCCTGCATTTGCGACATTCAGCCCGCCTTTTGTAGCGCCGCGTATGAAAGCCTCAAGCAGTGCAGGGCTTGATTCCCTTATGTCAGCGCCGACAAGAACATCAGCCCTTCTGCCTTTCTTTTTCATGAGAGTAGCAAGAGAGATGCCAATCTTCTCCATTATCTCGTCAGTCAGGCTCTTGCCGTAGATGCCCCTGACATCATAGGCCCGAAAAATAGACATGTCCATAAATATTACACCGATATAGTTAACAATAACATATAAAGCATCAGGAAAGTATAAATGTTTTCAGATATCACTTCACTGTCACGCTTTTGGCAAGATTCCGGGGACGGTCAGGATTGCATCCGCGAAGGATTGCAAGATAATATGAAAGCACCTGTATAGGTATTATATCTGTAATAGGCGATGCATGGCCAACATCCGGCACCTTGATGAAATAATCAAAAATCTCATTTTCCTCATCAGATACACCGATTATATAGCCGCCTCTGGACTTTATTTCTATTGCATTGCTCAATATCTCTTTTCGGGTCTCATCATTCGGGACAAATACTATGCATGGCGTCCCCTCCTCTATGAGGGCGATAGGCCCGTGCTTCAGAGTGCCTCCTGCAAATCCCTCAGCATGTATATAAGATACTTCCTTTATCTTAAGAGCAGCCTCAAGTGCAGTAGGATAGTTCTGGCCTCTCCCTATGACATACAGATGTTCCTTGTCTTTTAGATAAGATGCAAGCTCAACTGTGCCCAGTAACGTTTTCGGGTCTGTAAGGTCGCCCACATGATCTGCGACAGATCTCAGAAGATCCTTGCCCTCGTTGAGCTTTCCTACACAGGCATAAGCCAAGAGAATAAGGATTGCAAGCTGTGATGTATAGCTTTTGGTCGAGAGGACACATATCTCAGGCCCTGCATTCATAAGAAGCGTATGGTCTGAATTTCTCATGAGGGATGAGCCCATCACATTGACAATAGACAGTATCTTGACACCTTTCTTCTTTGCCACCTTTACCGCATCCATCACATCGGCAGTCTCGCCGGACTGGGATACAGTTATCATAAGCGTCTGGGGTGTAAGAAAATGCTCATAGTTGGGAAACTCAGAAGATTCTACGACATTGATATGCTTTTTAGCTATCTTTGAGAATGTATAGGATGCAGATAGTGCAGCATGATATGAAGACCCCGATGCGATGAAGAAAGTCCCGTAAGAGTCATTTATCGCGTCAGCAATTCCCTGCAGCACCTTATTATCCTGATGTATAGCTTTGGTTATCGTCTCTTTCTGCTCTGATATCTCTTTGAGCATATAGTGCTTAAAATCCCCTTTCTTTGCCTGCTCCACATCCCAGTCCAGTGTCCTGGCAGTCTTGCATATATCTTTGCCGGTAAGGGAACATAAAGTTTTCATGCTGCCGTTGAACACAGCCATCTCATCATTATCAAGAAATACCACCTTTTTTGTATGTTCTATGAAAGCGGGGGAATCGCTTGCTACAAAATACTCGTCATCGCCGACACCGATGACGATAGGAGAATCCTTGCGGGCGCATATCATTGTTTCAGAATCTTTATGGATGCCGACTATAGCATAAGTGCCTTCAAGAAGAGACAATGCTTTTCTGAACGCATCTTCAAAAGATAAGCCATCTTTCATGAAGTCTTCTATCAGAAAAGGTATTACCTCAGTATCTGTCTCAGATCTAAAGACATATCCTTTTTTCTTCAGTTGCTCCCTGAGTGCCTGGTAATTATCGATGATCCCGTTATGGACCACAGAGACGCAGCCGTCAGAAGACATATGCGGATGAGAATTCTCTTTTGTGACTTTTCCATGCGTTGCCCATCGTGTATGGCCTATACCGGTAGTACCGTTTCCAAAGTCATCTAGAGCAAAAGAATCACATATCATGCCTACTTCTTTCACGAGAGAGATTGAAGGATTGCCGAGAACAGCAACACCCCATGAGTCATATCCCCTATATTCAAGCGTCTTAAGGCTATTGATAATTATATTATAAGCCTCTTTTCTGCCTTTGTAGCCGACGATTCCGCACATAAAAAACACTATATAACAAAATAAAAGATAGATTATATAAAACACCACGCAAAAAGTGATAAGCATATTACAAATCAATTTATAGATTCATACTGCAAAAAAGCAAAACCTTTATAAAGAAAAAGACAATCATATATAAACAGACTTATAATATACTAAAACAGTTATAATAACATTATAAAACAAATCATAGTATACATGGTGAATTCATATGGCGCAGATAATAAAAGAAATTGACGGAAAATTCTTTGCAAAAGATGCAATCCTTGTAGACAAGCCTGAAAAGTTAAAGGGGCTGTTGAACAACACAAGATGGAAGATACTGACAATGATAGCCCAAAAGCCTGCATACCCTGCAGAGATTGCAAAAACCTTAGGCCTTCATGAGCAGAAAGTCTATTACCATATCAAGCAGCTCGAAGCCAATAAGCTTATAGAGATCAAGACAAAAAAAGAATACGGCGGAACGATAGCCAAGTATTACACAGTCACCACCAATGCCTTTGCCCTGGAGCTCCCTTCAGGAGACATGAAACTGTCCGACCTTCCTATGAAGAACGAACCGGAAAAACTCAAATCATTCCTGTTTGCGGTTCAAACAAGAAAATTCTTGCATTGGGAAACCCTAGATACGACAATATTATTGATCAATTTGAAAGTATCTTAGATATAAAGCGTCAATGATTGATGAAAAAGCTATTGTGGGTACCGAGCTGTTGTTACGAAGAATGTTGAAGATATGGCTGTTTTGTGCAGTATCAGGGAATGTGAATTCAGAGGCCAAGTGAGTATTTAATTTAATAATGATTTCCTATGTCCACTGCTGCCAAATAACAGAGGTTTAATCTATGAAAATACTACAGATTACAAACTTCTTTAAACCATCGTGGGAATCTGGTGGTCCAGCGAGATCGGTATATGAAATATCAAAGAAATT
>JAIVYO010000022.1:0-9940 GCA_048635405.1 Campylobacterales bacterium
AGGGATGAATTTCAAAAAGCAATAAGATGATTGTGGCTTGCTTCCGTTTTTTGATTGAAGGGAAGGAAAAGTTAAGGAAGAAAGGATATATTGTCTTTGACCTTGATGATTTTTGAGCCAAAAACCAGTTTATACCAAACAAAGACTTATGAATGATTGCGTTCAATTAATACAATAGGTATTTGAAATGTTTTTTAAGAAAGGCAAGAATGCAGAACCGGATCCTATCATGCTGGCAAACGACAGGATAAATGCGATAGAATTAGATATGTCTGAGATGAAGTCATCTTTTTCAAAGCTTGACCAGGGCGTGTCACAGGACATAAAGCTGCTTAAAGATGAGATAAAAGATCTCCGTGACGCGGTGAAGATTCTTAAGAGCAAGACTAATGTGTTTGACCATGCGATACGCGAGAATATACAGGCGGAGACCCGTGAGGTATCAAAGATTAAGCTGACAAACAGTTCTGTGTCAGAATTCCGCACTGAGATAGGTAAGATGCAGAATGAGCTCAAGAGGATGGGTTCGGAGATATTGCGGCTTGACGGGAAAGAGATATCTATCCAGTATGATAAAGGGCTTGAGAAGCTCAGGGAAGATTTTGATGAGTTCAGGAAGAAAGCGCTCACTATAGATGACAGGATATGATGCCTGCTGTCTTATACGAATATTATGTATAATATAGCGAGCCCTGTAAGAACAGATAGGACTGAGACAATCTTGACATACTGGCTATTGAGCATCTTTTTTGCAATCTTTTTCGTCTCTTCAGGGTATATGAGAAGGACGCCGCCCATTATGGCTCCGAAACCGAACATTATGGCAAGTATGTTGGCCAGGGGTACGCCCGGCACAGCATAGTATAGTATTACGATTCCTGCGGCGAACGCGAGCCATTTTATATAGCTTTTCTCTGTGTATGTCTTGTCTATCCATTTATCAAATTTCTTCTGCTCAAGAAGGATAGCAAGGCCTTTTACAATCATTGCAATCCCGAGCAGGGCTGATATGATTTCTGTGGGTGTCATGTCTGTTATTTGGTGTTTTATCGTATATATAGTTGACTTTTTGTAAAGTTTTTATAGTCTTATAATTAATATATTTGCATGGATGACAGGAAGGCACATTATGTAGTTGTGACGGCAATCGTGATAAAGGACGGAAAATATCTTATTGCAAAGCGTTCTTTGGAAGAAAAGGCGTTTCCCGGGCTCTGGACAGTTCCCGGCGGCAAGATTGAGGTTGATGATTATAAGGACCTTCCGAAAGATACGGGGTCACACTGGTACAATATTTTTGAAAATGCTCTTCGAAGAGAGGTCATGGAAGAGACAGGGATTGAGATTGACAATATCCGGTATCTGACTAGCCTGGCGTTTTTCAGGCCGGACGGGATACCTACCATTGTCGTGAGCCTTTTTGCTGATTTTGCGGACGGTGAAGTTGTACTGAATTCTGAGCTTTCTGATTTTGCCTGGGTCACTCCTGAAGAGGCACAGGAATATGAGTTCATTGAAGGCATACTTGAAGAGATTGAGATGCTGGACAAGTATCTAAAGACAGGGAAGATGCCTGTGTGGGGAGAAAATAATTGATTCTTTTATAAACCCTTTAAAAAGATATCGCACAATATGATTGTCTATGGAGAATCAGGTAAACTTCAGGAAGATGCCTGTCGTACATCCTTACAAGAAGATACTGGACAAGGCGTTCAGCAAGGCAAGCGAAGCGAGCGAGCTGGTCTCGGCCAGGGACAGGCTTCTGCAGATCAGGATAAAGGAGCTTAAAAGGGTTGAGACATCTACAGATTCCATTGTCAATTACTTGAACAAGATTGTTGATAAGACGCCGCATGTCAATCTCATGCCCCAGTATTATGTTGAGCTTGTGTCTCTTGTTATAGACAAGGCGCAGTTCAAGAAATCTCTCGGTGCTGTAAGATGGGCTGCTGAGATGTCAAAAAGCCTTGAGACGACATATAAGAAGAAGCTTAAAGGGGCGCAGGCGCGCGACCTTGCCAGGATACGAGGCGAGTTTTACGGCAGGCTGTCTTCGGTGCTGCATCAGATAAGGCGCGACCTTACATATCTTGAGGATGCACGGTCCCAGCTTAAAAATATGCCTGCCTTTAAGGACATGAAGACTGTTGTCATCGCCGGGTTTCCCAATGTGGGCAAGTCATCTGTGCTTAAGGCATTGACCGGCGCCGAGCCTGATATACAGCCGTACCCTTTCACGACAAAGACTGTCAAGGTCGGATACATAGACAGGTATGTGCAGCTTGTGGACACGCCCGGGCTTCTTGACAGGAGCCTTGACAGGAGGAATAAGATTGAGTTCCATGCGATAATCGCTCTTGACCATCTTGCTGAGATGATACTTTTTGTCTTTGACCCTTCAGAGACCTGCGGATATAAGATGGAAGAGCAGATGAAGCTTTATGATGAGCTCAGGCACAAGTTTGACCTGCCTTTCGCTGTATGCATCAATAAAGTGGATATATTGGGCGTCAAACCATACGATAAATATCTTAAGAGGCTGGGCAATGATGTGTTTGTCGTGTCTTCTTTAAGAAATGAAGGTTTTAAGAAAATGTATGATTTCTTTGTGAAAGATGTACTGCCTTCAAAAAGGAAGTTCTATGAGAAGAAGGAAGCGTAATAAATATATATGGGTACAATAAAAGATAAGTGTAGATGGTGTTACCTTTGGATATAGCCTACCAATTTGTTATTCTTGCAGTCTTGATTGTGCTGTCCGCTTTCTTCTCTGCATCTGAGATTGCACTCCTTTCACTCGGCAGGATAAACCTGCACAGGATGGTCAAGGAGAAGACAAAGAACAGCAAGCTTATAGCAAAGCTGCTGGATGATCCCAACCGCCTTCTCATAACAATCCTTATAGGAAACAATCTTGTGAATGTCTCCGCATCAGCTCTTGCGACATCAATCGGGATATTTCTTTTCGGCTCTTTCGGTATAGGCCTGGCTGTCGGTGTGATGACTTTTCTTATACTTCTTTTCGGTGAGATACTGCCCAAGAGCTATGCGATACACAACAAGGAGAAATTTGCGACATTCTCTTCACGCCCCATATATTTTATGCAGAAGGTACAGTCGCCTATCATTAAGCTTATGGCATATATACTCAATAAGTTTATGGATTATTATGGGCTTTCTGATATCGAAAAGTCGCTTGTGACCGAGGAAGAGGTCAAGTCTGCGGCGATAGTAGGCATGCAGGACGGTGCTATAGATCCTGAAGAGAAAGATATGATACATAATATTTTTGAGTTTGATGATACAGAGGCCCAGGAAGTGATGGTCGCAAGGACAAATATGCGGTGCCTGGAGAAGTCTATGCCTATGGCTGATGTGCTCAAGTTTCTTGATGAGACCAATTTTTCAAGGATACCTGTATATGAGGACAGCCGCGATAAGATTGTAGGGATACTCTATGCGAAGGACCTGCTTAAATATGTGGGCAAGGATATTGATTCTGTTGCGCTTGCAAATATAGTCAAGCCTGCATTGTTTGTTCCTGAGACCAAGAAGATTGACGAGCTCCTGAAGGTCTTCAAGTCCAAGAAGGTGCATATCGCGATTGTTGTCAATGAGTATGGGGGTGTCACAGGCCTTGTCACTTTAGAGGATCTTTTAGAGGAGCTTGTCGGTGAGATATATGACGAGACAGATGTGTCCAAGAATATGATACGAAAGGTTGACAAGAAGACATTTTTGGTAGACGGCGAGGCTGAGATTAAGGATGTGGAGACGAGGCTCAAGGTGAAACTGGCAACTGACGATTCTGATTTTGAGACTATAAGCGGGCTTGTACTTCATGTTCTGGGCAGGGTGCCTTCTGAAGGTGAAGATGTGGTTCTTGATAAGATGTCTATCCATGTCGAGAAGATGGACAGGCAGAAGATTGTATCTCTTAAGGTTGTGAAGAAGTAGATTATCTCTTCTTGATCTCGTTTACACCCCACATGCTGCCGCAGTCCGGGCACAGGTATCCGCCGTACATCTTGATGTGGTTCATGTACTTCATGTCGAACGAGCCGCATTTTGGGCACAAAGGTGTTTTTTGGTTCTGCATGAAGGTGTTATTGTTACGAAAGGCTTTTATTTGTTTTGGGTGTTTTGGTGTTGAATATATATATCTTTTAATTTAATTTTCTTATATAACATGTATTATTGGTCATATTTATGAAAACTATTGGCATTCTTGGCGGTCTGGGTCCATCTACTACAGCGCATCTGAATCAAAGATTGGTTGATATATCTCAGAAAAAATATGGTGCAGTTGAAGATTATGATTTCAATCCTATGATTTTTTATGAAGTTCCTATAAAAACTTTTGATGAATATGGTATTGAGGATAAAAAAGCATTCTTGTCTGCTTTAAAGAAGGGTGTCAAAACTCTTGAGATGGATGGCTCTGATTTTATAATCATTGATTGCAATACTGCGCATTATTTCATTGATGATTTGAGAAAATCTGTAAAGATACCAATTTTGAGTATAATTGAAGAAGTCTTGAAGCATTGTGAAATTAAAAAGTATAATAGTCTTGGTGTTATTGGAACTCAGTCTACAGTCGAGACAGGCATTTATGATAAGGTATTTTCTAAGTGCAAAAAAATGATAATACACCCTACAAAAAAAGATGAGGATAAGGCAGTTAAAATGATCTTGAATGTCATGGGTGGAAAAAACAATAAGAATGATGTTAAGATTATGGAATCCATCTCAAACAATTTCAAGAAAAAAGGTGCAGATGCAATGGTTCTTGGATGCACTGAGCTGTCAAACATAGTAGAGGGCAACAAGTTCTCTTTGCCTGTGATTGATACTACAGACATTATCGCAAAAGCAGCCCTTAAATATGCTTATTCTTGATCATGAGAAGTCTCCTTTTTTGAATGTTGGGTTTGCGAGGGGGGTAAATCAAAAACTGTTGAGGATTCTTTCGGGCTTGAGGCTGAGGAAATATTAAAGTCCCAGAAAGAACATTATTGTCGGCACTATCAGGCATCCCATCAGCATGGATCTTCTTACTCCTATCAATTGCGTGTATATTCCTAAAGATGTTGATGCTGTGAGGAGGATAAGGCCGTACATGCCTGTGAATATTATTGTCATTACAGTGAGCAGGAGCATTATTGCTATGCTTGTCTTTTTGTAGTCTATATTTTCTATGATTTTTGTTGCTACCTTTCCTACATCTAAAGTGAGGATTGCTGCAAGGCCGGCCGACAGGAATGCTATGCCTATGAATATCTGCAGGGTGTCTTTGGTCATTGTCCCTATTATTGCGCCAACCGCTATGGCAACGCCTGACCTTGCGTTGCCTATAAGGTATATGGCAAGGAATGACAGGATGATGTCTATCGTGCCTATTGTCCCTACTGCTATTATGAAGTTTTTTGCTCCCTTCATCTTTCCCAGATGCTGGACAAGCATTGCTGACTGGGAAGAGCCCAGGCCTGGTATTATTCCTGCGACAAGGCCTCCTGCGAATCCTGCGGCTGAGCTTTTGAATGTGCCTTTCAGGCGTATTTTTATGTCTGTCTTCTGTTTCGGTATTGCTGAGATGTTGCCGAAGCTCATCAGCAGGTTGCTCATGCCGAAGAGGCCTGCGAAGAGAGGGAACATGATGTAGTTTGAGTTTATCATGTAAGATTTGAAGGTTATGGTGCCTAACAGTCCGGAAATGATGAAGATAAAAAGAGATGCCCTTCTTTTTGTGCCTTTAAGGATTATGAACGATATTGCAAAAATGAGAAGGTATGGTATCATCGGCTTTATCTTTGCGTATGCGGGAGTTATCAGACTTGCTATTGTTATTAAGAAGATGATGAGGATGACCATGCCGAAAAGGCCGCCGATGACTGACAGGGCAAGAGCTTCGTATCCTTTTCCTTTGAACAGCATCTTGTGGGTGGGAAGGACTGTGAGCGCAGTTGCCGGGTCAGGGACGCCGAAGAAGATGGAAGGGATGAAGTCAAGGAAGGAGTGGGCTGTGCTCATGGCTATTATGAAGCAGCTGAGGAGAAGAGGGTCTATATCGTTTGTGCGGTATATGCCTAATGCGAGGATAGCTATCGTGTTTATGTGAAGCCCGGGCGTGAGTCCTGTGATTATCCCTGCAAGGATGCCTGCTGCTGCGAAAAGGATGATTGAATCTAGCATGGACTGGTTTTGTTCTGCTTTCAGGTTATTGTTTGTTGGGCACTTAGGGTGGTGTCTTTATTTTCTCTTTGTTTTGCTCTGTTTTTCCCACATATCTTTGAACTCTTCTGATGTCCTGAGAAGCTTGTTGAATGATCCCTGCGCTATAATTTTTCCGTTCCTGAAGAAGTATATAGTATCAAACATGGGCAGGAGATGCAGCTTGTGGATTGATGATATTATTGTCTTGTCTTTGAATTCCCTGAATATGTTGTCGTATATAGCTGTCTCGTTCCTGAAATCCACGCTGCTTGTCGGTTCGTCAAGAAGTATGATTGACTTGTCTTCGCATGCCATAAGGCCTCTTGCAAGGGCAAGGCGCTGTTTCTGGCCGCCGCTCAGGTTGACGCCTTTCTCTACTATGCTTGAGTTGAGTTTTTTTGGCAGGCGCCCGGCAACGTCTGTGAATCGTGCCATGTCTGTGTATTTTTTTATGTATGACAGTTTATGGCCTATGCCCATGGTTATGTTGTCTTTGATTGTTGTTGAGAATATTTCAGGATCCTGAGGGATGAGGGCTATGTTTTTGTTTATGTCTTTGAAGCCGTTCTTCATGAGTTTTCCGTCAAGGTACAGCTTTATGTGTTTTGGTGTGTAAAGCTCTCTTATTATTTTCAGGAGTGTGGTCTTTCCGCTGCCGCTTTCTCCTATGAGTGCTATCTTTTCTGCATTTTTGATTGTAAGCGATATGTTGTCCAGATGCAGGTCTGCGCCTTTTTCTGTGTGATATGAGAATCGCAGGGAATCTATCTTGAGCTCTTTCCATTCCTTGCCTAATTTAACAGGCCTTGCTCTCTTCTTTTTGGTGAATTCGTCTGATACCTCTTCTGCGTTCTGGACTGCTGTCTTTTCCCGCACTATTGCGCTGTATCTGTAGGCGAACCTGAAGAACAGGTCATTTATCCTTCCGACATAGCTGTAGAGCGCAAAGATGCTGCCTATCATTATTGCTGTACCTGCCATGAAATTGAAATAGATGTATGAAGTGAGTACAAGCACCATCATAGCGGCTGTACAGATAGATACGAAAAACCATTTGGTCTCGTTCAGTTTCGTTGTCTTCATGTGGAGCCTGAATGGCTGCATCATCTTTCTGAAGATAGCTTTTGAGACCAGACGCTCTATTCTTAAGATTATGACTGTAGTCATGTTGCTTATTACATCAAATACTTTTGCAGATATCCTGTTCTCTGCCCTATAAAGCTCTTTGTATTGTTTCACAATATGGCTGTCAAATTTTAAGATTATACTTATAGTAATAATTACCATAAAAAACACTATGTAGCTTGCATGGATGTTGAAGTACATCAGGGCGATGTAAGACCCCAGGAAAAGTACAAGGGTTCGAATAACTCCATATGACTCTGAGGAATATCTGTATAATGCATCTGTGCCTTTTTCTATCTTGTCTATGGTATCTCCTGAATGATGGTCTGTATGCCATTGCGCAGGCAAAGACATTGTCCCGTCCAGAAGATATCTTTTGTAATTGGCTCTTACAAGGAATGCATTCTTTGCCTGAATCATCATTGCAGGACCGTTGAATATCCAGAAGCCCAGCTCTATGAATATGAAGACTGACAGGTACAGTATGATACTATATATATTTGTGCTGACCAGACCCTCTTCCTGTATGGTGTTGAGTACTTTTGCGATGACAAGCGGGCTGATCAGGTTAAACATGTTGGCTATGATGAACAGCATGAAATACAAGATTACATTTTTCCTGTTGCCTTTAGAGTATTCCCAGAGCTTTGATGTGAGGTAGATGACCGGGTTGTCTTTTATTGCCATGCTTTATGATTATTGTGATTTGCTTAAATGTGTTTCTGACAATAATACATTTAAAACTTCCTTTCCATCTTAGATGTAAGTGATTGTTATGATGCCGGGAATGAATCCTAAACAGATGAAGAACATGATGAAGCAGATGGGCATGCAGATGGTTGAGATTGATGCTATTGAGGTTGTTATCAAGTGCGCTGACAAGGAGATTGTCATCTCAAATCCGCAGGTGTCAAAAGTCAAGGCTATGGGCAATGAGACATTCCAGATAGTCGGCGATGTTTCTGAGAGGTCGCCTGAGACTGAGAAGTTTACTTCCGAGGATGTCAAGATGGTCGCTGAGCAGGGTGAGGTTTCAGAGGATAAGGCGCGGGCTGTGCTTGAAGAGACTGACGGCGATATTGCTGAGGCGATAATGAAGGTCAAAGAGTAGAAGTTTTGTTTCTTTTTGCTTTAATTGCCGGTTTTCTAAACATTTTTAAGTTTTCAGACATAATTATGTTTATCTTTGAGTGGTGATATGTATGGATGTGTCTGAGGCAATGGAAATTATATCCAGGATGTTTAATCAGAAAGAAGCTGAAATCTTATCTAAATATGATGGACAAATAAGAGAACTTGATGATGCAAGATACAGAATTGAAAAACAGTATGATTCTCTTGAAGATATGCTTGGTTTATATAATCTCAATCCTTCCGGTTCCCTTCTTTTTCTGATGGAAAATCCTATATATACTAACGCTTTAGCAGAGATTAATAACATATTATCAGTGGATCCTCTTTTGAATATGAGAGTTTCAGTTGGCGGATTGTATGCTGAATTTGAAGAGGTTCTGGATGGTTCGGTACATCTGGTTCTAAAGAATGAGTTGTCTTTCGCTGAGGACTATGACCTGTCTCCATCTATACCGGCTTTTGAAGGCAGACCTGAAGATGATACAAGGCCTGACTATGAAAAACATTCTCCTTTGAGATTAGATAGCACAAGAGGTGCGACGCTGTTGCCTTTTCTGGATGAAGTCTTTTCGTATATCAACGGGTTATCTCATGATATAGAGGAAATGTTTGATAGCCTGAATATTTGTAGTTTAGAGTGCAGGCCTGATGAGTCTGAGAAAAGTGATGTATTTAAGAATATAAATGAAATTGCAGACGGATATCATTCTTCGCTTGATGACATTTATCTGTATGAAGGAGAAGTCCATATCAAACTGAGCGGTGATTTTTCAGAGAGCAACAAGTTTTTCAGACAATATATGCCTGAAGGTGAAGGTTCATTCAATCCTGTGTTTTTTATGGAGCCCGAGGATGAGAGTGGACTTTATGTAGTCAGGTCGCCTGAGCTTATTCCTGTTGGGATTCCTGATTCAGATTCTATTTTAGTACCTGCATGATATTGCTGTAATCAATGTCTTATAGGTGTCTTAGGTATAGATGATATCTCACACTTCTCCAGAATCCTTTTTTCTTCATCTTTTTGAGGTCTTTTGTGTATTTTGTTCTTAGGGAGGTATAGTATGATGTGCTTTCTTCAAAAGAAGGTATTGAGAATCGTTTGTGTCTTCTTGTCTTGCCGGTATATTGATTCTCTGTATCTTCAAAAGATAGTTTAGAAAGTGAAGATGTTTGAAGTCTTCTCTCTTCATGTCTCTGATCATCGTCCGGGATAATTTTCACCTTATCTTTCTCTTGACCATCTTTGTCCTGACAAAGTCTTCCCTTGACCTTTCATTAAGCTTTGATATTATCCGATTTCTGTCTTTTTCCAGCGACGGTATCATGAAATCTTCCAAGGCTGTCACTTTTCTTCTTGTCTTTGAGATTTCTTTTTTTAGTATTCCTGAGTTTGTCTCTGCCTCGCCGACTTTGAGGGCTTTCGGGACTGATGCCTCAAAAAGTGCTGCCGCATCGTCAAGGTGAT
>JAIVYO010000023.1:0-9760 GCA_048635405.1 Campylobacterales bacterium
GTTTTTGGTTCATGGTTGAGTCTTTATTTAGGGATATTTATATTTAGGTGGGGGGTTGGGGGTTATTAATGTTTGATGGAAGTGGGGGTTTTGCAGCATATTATAAATTATTTTTTCAAAAATTAATTCGTCAATCCACAAACATATAAACACCTTGCTGACTAATTATAGATACGGTGCAATCCTCATGCTAAACTATACAAACTTAAAATACAGGCCAACAGACAAAGAACTTGTCTGCGAATTCTATGTTGAGCCGAATAAGGTAACGATGGAGAAGGCATGCGAACAGGTGGCAGCCGAATCGTCCATAGGGACATGGACAGACATCTCGACGATGAACCCGAGGATTGCCGAGAGATTGAGACCGACTGTGTTTTCTATCAAAGGCAATATAGTAAAGATTGCATACCCGCAAGACCTATTTGAAGCAGGGAATATGCCTGAGATCTTATCATCAATCGCAGGGAACATATTCGGGATGAAGACTGTGAAGAACTTAAGACTGAATGATATCATATTTCCAAAACAGATAGTAAAGGCGTTCAAAGGGCCGAGGTTTGGGAAAGAGGGTGTAAGGAAACTCACAAAAGTTAAAAACAGGCCGTTCTGCGGAACTATTGTGAAACCCAAAGTAGGGCTTAATCCACAGGAACATGCGAAAGTCGCCTACGATGCATGGGCAGGAGGGCTTGACATTGTCAAAGATGATGAGAACCTGTCCTCTATGACATTCAACAAGTTTGAGACAAGGATAGCAAAGACACTGGAAGCAAGAGATAAGGCGCAAGCAGAGACAGGCGAGAAGAAGATTTACATGCCGAACATCACGGCAGAGACGATGAAGATGCTGGACCGCGCAGACTATGTCAAGTCTTTAGGCGGAGAATACATCATGGTGGATATCCTGACCTGCGGATGGGCGGGCCTGCAGACTGTAAGAGATGCAGGCTTTAACATGTTTATACATGCGCACAGGGCAGGGCATGCGGCGTTCACAAGGAACCCGAAGCACGGCATCAGCATGAAGACTATAGGCAAGGTCGCAAGGATTATCGGTGTGGACCAGCTGCATATAGGGACTGCTGTCGGCAAGATGGAAGGGTCGGCAGAAGATGTCACAGGTTCGCAGAAAGGGCTTGAGGAAGATATGTTCGGCATCAGGCCAGTTCTTACTGTCGCATCGGGAGGGCTTCACCCGGGACATACATCTGATCTTGTGAAGATATTAGGCAAGGATATTGTCGCCCAGTACGGCGGCGGGTGCCACGGGCATCCGGAAGGGACACGGGCAGGGGCAACAGCGATAAGGCAGTCTATTGAGGCTGCGACAAAAGGGATACCTTTGAAAGAATATGCTAAATCAAGACGGGAACTTGCTGTTGCACTGAAGAAGTGGGGATAGGTCTGGAATTTATTTTTTCATTTATATAATCTACATTGCTTTTCAAGAAATTAGCGTTTTTTATATATCTTAAGATACGCTCCTGATTGTTTTGAGAAAGAGAAATATCAAAATGATCCATATATTTAATAATCAGGCCATATGCCAGAAGAAGATCTATCTCTGATACGTCTTTCTCTTCAAGAATAAACGTGACTTCATATCTTTCCGGTCCGAAATATTTGAGAGAGCCTATCAATTTATCTTTTCTCTCATTATTTTTTGAATATAATCTTATATCACATGCATCATCAGGAATATCCAAAAGATCACTACATCTATCTAAAAAATTAAGTGTACATTCGTTGATATTGCACAAGAGGTCACCATATATGTCAACACATTCATCCTGTAACTGAGATTTGGCAATGTGCCTGAATTCTGAAAGTATATAATTCAAATCTTTCTTTTCATCTTGATTTCCGGATATTCTATTTTTTATATATTCTCTATTAAATGCGATATCTAAAGAATTAAATAAAGGTGAATCCTCCGGGCTGTCTTTATCATAATGATTCAATCCGGACAACAACAGACCCAAAGAACTATAATGAACACTATATTTGTAATCATCAAGGATTATCTTTCTCTTGTTCTCTTCAGGAATCTTAAGGATAAATCCAGAATCATCATCTAACTTCAATATGTTCCCTATTTTTTTTTTGAGTCCTGGATCTTTTGAAAGCAACAAAGGTATGCCGTCTGATGACTGCACACTGTTAACTGTAAGATTGCTCCCATTGCTATAATGCTTATTAAAAGAGAGAACATAGATACCTTTTAACAGATTGACCATTTCGCCTGTTTTTAGCATATACCCTGAAGACATATCAAAAACCGGAATACAATACCTACAATCAATCAAGATTCTGAACTTTATAAACTTTTTTTGCCGCCGCAGCACAAAAACAATAAATACACCAACACACAAATAGAAAACAGGATGATAATATGAAAATAATTGTGATTGGCGGCGGGAAGATAGGAGAGCACCTGACAAAAGTGCTGTCAAAGAAAAAACACAGCATAACGCTTATAGAAAATGAGAAAGAGCTGTCGACCGAACTCGCTTCAAACCTTGATGCGCTTGTCATAAACCAGGACGGCACGACGATGTCAATCCTCAAGGAAGGCGGCATAGAGGAGTGCGATGCAGTTGTCAGCGTGACAGGAGATGACAAGACAAATCTTATGGTGTCTGAGATTGCTAAAGGTATAGGCGTCCCTAAGATAATAGCAAGGATCAACAACCCGGGAAATGAGGATCTTTTCGTGAAACTGGGGATATCGCAGGTGGTGCCTGTGACTCAGAATGCTGTCAACGCTATAGAAAACTCGCTCATTGAAGGAAATATCAGGATAATATCAAAGATAGGTGACGGCAAGGCTGCCATATTTGAGGTTGTTGTCCAGAGCGGGAGCGAACTTGAAAACCATAAAGGAAATGAAGTCTACGGCGGCATGATATCTGCAATATACAGGAACGGGGCTGTCACCATACCTGACAGGAACATGAAAGTTGAGGCAGGGGATGTACTTATCATTGTCAGCGAAGACACGCACATGAAAAAGATAATAGACATGGTCGGAACAAAGAAGTTAAAAAGTTGATACGATGAAAAGCGTCATGGCATACATGGGTCTTCTGCTTGAGATATTCTCAATATTTCTTATACTGCCGATAATTGTGTCATATATATACGGCGAGCCTGCAACACCATTTTTTGCCGCGTTCACGATTGCTATATTCATGGGGATCTTCCTTGAGAAATATTTCCAGAGAGAATCGCTTGATCTCTCAAGAGGCCTTGTGCTTACAGCCCTTACATTCATCATGTTCTCTATCCTTGGAGCCATACCTTTCATGCTGATGGAAGGCGGGCATTCAATGAATACTATCGATGCTGTCTTTGAAAGCGTATCAGGGTTTACCACGACAGGACTTACTGTGTTCTCTGATGTGGAGGCGCTGCCTAAAAGTATACTTTTCTGGAGAAGCGAGACGCAGTGGATAGGAGGCATGGGAATAATCATACTTTTCCTGTCTATATTGAGCGGGCTCAAGACATCATCTATCGCCCTTTACAGCGCACAGGGATACAGCGAAAGATTAGAGCCGACAATAAATGAGACAACCCGGAAGATGGTAAAGATATACGGCACATACTCAATTTTAGGGTTTTCTGCCCTTTACCTGAGCGGGCTTCCTGTCTTTGAGGCAATCACGACCATGTTCAGCGCCATATCTACCGGAGGTTTCACTGTAGTCAATGTGTTTTATAGTAGCAGCTGGACGCTTGCTGTTGTCTCCATCCTCATGATACTGGGCTCTATAAACTTCATAATACATGACAAGATATTCAAGAAAAAATTTGACATGGTCCGGAACAATGTTGAGATAAGGTCATTTCTCATCACACTTGCGATTTTCATCGCCATAGCATACACGACGACAAGGTCGCTTGAAGTATCTGTGTTCCAGATGATATCTGCCATGACTGCCACAGGCTTTAGCATAACCAATATCAACATGCTTGCGCCTGTTCTTATATTCATAACTATCATCGCCATGGTGGTGGGAAGCTCATCAGGGTCTACTGCAGGAGGGATAAAGCAGCTGAGGATAATACTTGCGCTCAAGTCTGTCGCGTGGGCTATCAGGAAGACAACACTGCCCAAAGATGCTGTGATACCTCTTAAGCTGAACGGCGAGCCAGTCAAGGATGATATAGCCAGGATAACGCAGGTGTTCATATTTACATATCTGGCAATCCTTGGGCTGGGTGCGCTTGGCGTGATGTTTTACGGGTACACGCCGATCGCGTCAATATTCCAGGTCGCGTCTGCCATGGGCACTGTAGGGATGTCAGTCATAAATGTGGGCGCCTCAGAGGCCGGGGTCAAGGCAATCCTTATGGCATGCATGTTTCTTGGCAGGCTTGAGATATTCCCTATATTTGTGATCATAGAGAAGATGATAATGAGAAAATGAAAGACAATATGTGATAGATATGCTCAGACTCAAAGCCAAGTACCTTGACATAGAGCCCAGATGCCCTCTTATCATCATGAATACTGATGACGCGAAAGAGATAGGCGCGAACAATGCAGACAGGGTGATTGTGACATTCCGCAGGAAAAGCAAGATAGTCATTGTAGAGACCACAGACATGCTTGTAGCAAAGGGTGATGTAGGGCTTAACAGGAGAGCTATGAAGTACGGCATAAAGACAGGAGACATGCTACATATAGACCCTGCCCAGAAGCCGTCGTCTGTGGAATACATAAAGAAGAAGCTCAAAGGGACCGAGCTTACAAAGAAGGAATGCGAGTGCATAATTGATGACATAAATGACAACAGGATAAATGACATAGAGCTTGGTGCCTATGTATCTTCAATATACATGCATGACTTCACTGACAGGGAGCTTATCTATATCACAAGAAGGATGATTGACACGGGAGCCACTTTCAGGTGGAAAGGGAACAATGTGGTGGACAAGCATTCTATAGGCGGCGTTCCGGGGAACAGGGTGACCCCTATCATTGTCGCCATCGCAGCATCATGCGGGCTTGCCATGCCAAAGACGAGCTCAAGGGCGATAACATCTCCTGCAGGGACTGCTGACACATTAGAGGTATGGTGCAATGTGGACCTGCCTGTGGACAAGATACGTGACATGATTGACAGTGTTGGCGGGTGCTTTGTCTGGGGAGGAAACATGGATATCGCACCCACAGACGACAAGATCATACGCGGGGAGTATCCTCTCTCTGTTGATCCAGAAGGCCAGCTTCTGGCGTCAGTCATGGCAAAGAAAGCTGCCATGGGGGCGAAAGCTGTCGTGATAGATATACCTTTCGGCTTTGAGAGCAAGGTTGAGACATTGACAAAGGCAAGAAGCCTGGCCAAAAGATTCAAGGTCCTGGGGAAAAGCCTTGGGATGAAGATTGACTGCGCTGTTACGCGGGGTGAGCAGCCGATAGGGCGAGGGATAGGGCCTGTGCTTGAGTGCATAGATATATTGTCTGTGCTTGAAGGCAAGGGACCGAAAGACCTGAGAGAAAAAAGCCTTGAGCTTTCCGGCATACTTCTTAAGCTGACAAAGAAAGGCGACATGAAGACTGCTGAGGATGTGCTTGACTCAGGCATGGCGCTCAAAAAATTCAGGGACATTGTAAGGATGCAGGAAGGCAGCCCGGACATGAACCTGAAAGGCCTTCTCGGGAAAAACATCAGGACAATCAAGGCCAACAGATCAGGAAAGGTCACAAGAGTATACAACAGGAGAATCAGCAGGGTTGCAAGGATTGCAGGCGCGCCAAAAGATATAGGTTCCGGGATATATATGCATGTCAAGATAGATGATTTCGTGAACAAGGGTGACCGGCTCTTTGACATATATGCTGACAAGAAGTTCAAGCTTGACCATGCTATCAAGATATGCATGGAAAATTTCCCTGTAGATGTCGAGGACAGGGATGATATACTTGTAGAGGAGATATAATGCCTGAGAAAGAAAATATGGCTGCTATCATAATACTTGACGGGATGGGGATAAACCCGAAAAGAGAGGGCAATGCTGTCGCTATTGCCAAGACTCCTGTGCTTGACAGGATACGGAAAGAGTATCCTACCTGCCGGCTTGACACATGCGGCGAGGCTGTGGGGCTGCCTAAAGGGACACTTGGCGGGTCTGAAGTAGGGCATGAGCATCTGGGTGCGGGAAGGATAATCAAGCAGGAGCTTTCCCTTATTGATGATAGGATAAAGGACGGGTCGTTTTTCAGGAATACAGTGCTTCTCTCTGCAATGAGGAAATCCGCCAGGGATGATGAGCCGCTGCATCTTATGGGGCTCCTGTCTGACGCCGGCATACATTCGCATACAAGGCATCTTTTCGCCCTGATGGACATGGCAAAGAGGAACAAGGTAAAAGATGTATATATACATGCGTTTCTTGACGGCAGGGATACATCACCCAAAAGCGCGAAGAAGTATCTCAATATGCTGGACAGGAAAATGAAGGAGCTTGGTATAGGAAAGATAGCCACTGTCATGGGCAGGTACTATGCTATGGACAGGGACAACAGGTGGGGCAGGGAGCACAAGGCGTATGACGCGATGGTGAACGGTGTCGCCTTTGAGGCTGATAATGTTTATGAAGCGATTGACAACGCGTACAGGCATGGCGAGACTGATGAGTTTATCAAGCCGACAATAATTGTGGATGGCGGGAAAAAGCACATGGTGACTGAAGGCGACTCTATCATATTTTTCAATTTCAGGTCTGACAGGGCAAGGCAGACGACAAGGGCTTTTGTGGAAGGTGAGTTCAAAGGGTTCAGGAGAAAAAAGCTGATAAACCTTCATTTTGTAAGCCTTACACAATATGACAGGGAGATTAAATGCCCTGTGGCATTCCCGCCAGACAAGGTGAAGGATACACTGGGAGAGATAATAAGCGATTCCGGACTGAGGCAGCTTCGGGCGGCTGAGACTGAGAAATACGCGCATGTGACATTCTTTTTTAACTGCGGGGCTGAAAAGCCTTTTCTGGGCGAGGACAGGCTTCTTGTGCCGTCGCCAAAGGTTGATACATATGACCTTAAGCCGGAGATGTCTGCATTTGAGGTGACAAGAAAAGCGTCAAGGCTTATCAGGAAAAACAATTACAGCCTTGCTGTCATAAATCTTGCCAACGGGGACATGGTCGGGCATACAGGAAATCTCAAGGCTGCTGTCAGGGCTGTTGAGGTTGTTGATGAGTGCCTGGGTGAGCTTTTAGGCACTATTGAAAAGGTTGGTGGTACTGCCATAGTGCTTGCGGACCATGGCAACTGCGAGAAGATGATAGATTACAGGACTGGCGAGCCCCTGACATCGCATACTATGGACAAGGTATTCTGCACAATAGTATCTAAAAAGAGATATAAGGTCAAAGACGGGGGGCTGTACAATATCGCGCCTACCGTGCTTGAGATTCTTAACATGAAAAAGCCTAAAGTCATGGCTGATTCTTTGATATCATGATTTTCCTGATACTGCTTCTGCGCCCCAGGATACTTTCTTTTGCTTTATCTCTTTCAGGCCTGCTTTCTTGAAAAACTTCTCTGCCATTATCGGCCGTGTCTTCATGCGGGTGTAAAGATGGTCTTTGACGAACTGGTAATATGCGACAAGGGCTTTTGATATCATGCCCTGCTCAAAGGTGTTGTTGACTGAGATTATCTTTCCTCCTTTTTTTGCTGTGCGGCGCATCTCATTGAGGAGCTTTGCGATATCCTTATCATCAAAGATGTCTATGAGAAAGCAGCTGTATATGATGTCAAATGACTTATTCTTGAATGGGAGACAGAATGTGTCGCCTTTTGCTATGTTTTCTATACTATTCTTTTTTCTTGCCCTCTTTATCATGCCCTGTGAAAGCTCTATGCCGTATGTGCTGCATCCCTGCTTTTGAAAAGACTTTATCTCTTCTCCCAGGCCGAAGCCGATGCAGAGGATTCTGTCGCCTTTTTTTGGATTTGAGAAGGAGATTCCTTTTTCCTTTGGGCTGCTGTCTATGAAGGATACGATAGGATAGAATAGGGATAGTGAGTCGTAGAAGGATCTTACTTTTGAGATGTATCTATATTCGGGCTTTGCCATAAGATTAATTTAGGAGAAAAGATATAAAAAATATAAAGAAAGAAGATGCTATCAAGCATCACAGCCGATTCCGTCCTGCTGTGCAACAGCAAGATGACAATCTTTTGTTGTGCTTCCAAGAATCACATCGCAGTCTTCACCGTTATAATCTGCAGCGCAGCATACTTCATCGCTTACCGCTTTCTGTGAATTGCAGTATGCGATCGCAATTGCGCTTGCAGTCGCATTGCTTGTCTCATCCATCGTATCTGTATTTGATTTTGTGAATTTTGAAAGACCGCCGGTCACCATAGTTATTATCACAAGGCTTATGACTATAAGAACTACTGCTGTGACTACCAGTGTCAAAGCCATGCTCATACCTTTTCGGGACTTCATCAGAATCACTTGATATTATTTTATTGCGCCTTATATATATAGGTTTTGGTTGTTAATGGGTATAATTTCAGGCAAGATTGATAAGCTAAAATTTATATCTATCGCAGATAAGATATATAGTGTGAATTGCATGAAAAGCGGAAAAGATTTTATCGGTGTCGGATGCGGCGCTATAATCATCAATGACAGGGATGAAGTCCTGCTGGTCAAGAGGTCAAAGAACTCAAGGGTCAATCCTGATGTATGGTCAAGGCCGGGCGGCGAGGTCGAGTTCGGCGAGTCTTCTGCTGAGGCTGTGGAGCGCGAGATCTTTGAGGAGGTCGGGATTATAATCAAGGCAGTCAGGCCTTTAGGATTCTTAGACAATATATCTCCTGACAGAAAGACGCACTGGATATCTATCGGCTATCTTGCGAAGCATGTGTCTGGCCAGATTGTGAATAAGGAGCCGGACAAACATGATGACATCCGGTGGTTCCCTGTCGATGAATTGCCTGAGAATGTGACTGATTATACTAAAGAGAGTGTTGAGGAAGCCTTGAGAGAACGAAAATAGATAATCTCAAAATATCTAACAGGTTTCATACTTATTTACATCAGATACCGCATAATTATAATTAGATGAACATACAGGTGAAGGACCACAAGTATGTTTATAGCATGGTTTAGTGCAAGCGTATGAATGAGGTGGAGTACCTATACAACAACAAGTAGCAGCACATGTGCTCCAATAACCACATTTATTGTAATCGTCATCCTGGCAATATAAAGTCTTATATATAACAGAATCTCCTATTCTTGACGGGCAATCCATAGGATCCCATTGTGCATAATAGTAATTGACCAATATATTTGATGTATCTATATTTTCTTGAATGTGGCATCCTTCGGGCGTATAAACAGGACAGTAAGCATTTGGAGAAAGACCAGCATAAGGCAACAAAAACCTTTCATCTGCAACATAGTTGAAATTGATATCATCATCCAGAACAGACCATTCAAAACCGTACTTGAACTTCAGAGTTGTCATGTCATGAAGTATAGGATCCCATACTTCTGTGCTCTTATCTTCAATTGTGATGTTGAGAGAGTATATTGCACCGTATTTGTATTCACAGCGGGTATATGTATCCAAATAATACTTGCCAGCATTACCACTATAGGATCCGCAATCTGCTGATTTGGTCTCGCAGGTACAGATTCCTTTATTATCTTCATCAAAATCAGTACGTATGCCTTTCCATAATCCGTCATCATCCCAAGATGTAACGAAATCAGAATGGAAG
>JAIVYO010000024.1:0-9695 GCA_048635405.1 Campylobacterales bacterium
GACCTATAATGCAAAGCCTGTGGTTGAGGTTGAGGGCGGAATAAGCCTGCCTCCTGTTGAGATAACTGCAGTCACTTCAAAAGGGCGCAAGGAAAAGGTCAGGTCAAAATCAATAGTCCTGTCTTAAGATTTTTCTGTTTTTGACCATTAGCTTTAAAAAACTTTTCTGTTCATATTTACTTGTCGGTTTTTGTTTTATCCCGCCTTAGCTCAACCTGGAGGGCAAAGTTTTTGCCCGGGGATTAGAGCACTCGGCTGTAGTCGAATACACAAGCGTGTTTTCGTCAGTTAGCCTGTGTTCGTATAGTGACCGAGGTGTTCCCAGTTCAAATCTGGGAGGCGGGATTTATTTTGTTTTTTAAGTCCTAAATTGATTTAATATTTAATATGCTGCAATCGGTCTAAGATTTCAGATACTTTTTTTGTTTTGAAATGTAACAGATGAATCTTGTCTGAGACAGCATATAATGATTTCTCAAATTTGAACCATTTTTCTCCCAGTAAAAATTCATAGGGCTCTTCTTTTATCCGCCTCCAGAAGCTTTTACATAGCTTTTCATATTCTATGCTCCGGTTTAATAAATTGTTTGGATGTGTTATGTCGATTGGGTGATATGTGTTTCCTTCTATCTTTGCGAAAATAATACCATCTTTATCTCTTGCAAATGTTATTTGACTATAATCTGATGTTGATGGGGTTGTTGTTTCAGTTATATCTATCAGGTCAACACTGTTTTCTGGATTAATGTCGATACCTTCTTTTATTGATTCTATAATCGCTTGCAGTTTGTAAAATTCAGATCTTTCCCAGTAGACCGGAATCCTGTACTCCAGAAGTAAGTATGATTTCAATTGACTTAATATGCTTAAATCTTCTTGTGACATTTCATTATTGATTTGGAGTCTTTAGCATATAAACTTATATCTGTTTTATTACAGAATCAATATCACTGTCAATAAAAAAATCTTTCTCTACATATTCTATCCCGTCTTTTTCTATTATGTATTCTTTTATGATCATGTAAACCGGTTCGTTGCCTGTCTCTTCTGACGGTTTGAAAGCTATCGCTTTTATGTATTCTCTTGTGTTTCCTTCCTGGTATCCTAATTCCAGGATGCTGTATGTTGCTGTAAACACAGGATCGTTCTCGAAAGGGTATAGAGGCCTTGTGTCCAGTGAATTGACAATATTGCTGATTTCCGGGTCTATGCGCCTGTCCTTAATGATGTGTTTTATGTATATGTCTTTAGGTTTGCCGTATTCTTTCTCTGCTGTGTCTCTCAAAAGGAAAAAGAAATCTTTGCCGTCATCATCTCTTATGAAACGTGACATGCCGTCTATGCGCTTCTCAAGCTCTTCAGGATTTACTTTCCTGTTTGATATTTGAGTCTTTTCAGATCCCAGCTCTTTTCTTTTATCATCATAGTAATGTATATCTGTCTTTGTTGTCCCCATCTTAGAATCGTCGTGCCATTCGTTAGTTATCCCTATATCCTGTATGATGTCTTCTTCAGTCTCAGTCCTTATCCTTCGCGACAGGTCCCATTCTATTTTGCCTTTTCGGCTTATTGTCTCAGTTATCACCAATTTTTCTTTAGGCAACCTATCAGAGTAATTGCATATTTCCTGCGTGTTGTTTCCTTCATCCAGCAGGGTTATGATATCTATATATGGATAGCCGCGTATGGTCAGGGCCAATAGCTCTTTATCTGTCACTTCCTGTACCAGCTCTTTGTCTATCCAGAGCTTTGAGGAATAGTCTGATGCAATCCTATCCGGGACAAGTGTCTTCCTTTCAGACAGGTGTGCTGAAATCTGTGTCATTTTTATCACATCTTGTTTTTTATCTCTAAAAAGTGTGAAATCATAATCTTTAAATTATTAGCGTAATATAATAAATAATTATAAATTGGAGATTTTTGCGTAATACATCATATCCCGTGCAAAAAAATGTTTATAAAGTTATCTCAAACAAACAGATAGATATATAAAAGTTATTGTATTATAGTTAAAAGTTGGCGGCCATAGCGGAGGGGTTCACCCGTTCCCATCTCGAACACGGAAGTTAAGCCCTCCAGCGACTTGAGCTGTACTGTCTTTCGACGGAAACCTCATGACGCTGCCACTTTTTATATTCAATAATGCTCTGGTAGTGTAGTCGGCCTATCATCTGAGACTGTCACTCTCAGAACCCGGGTTCAAAATTCGCAAAAGAATAATATTTTTGGAAAATATATGAGTCATGTCTGATATTCAATATGCGCCTACCCAGACATATATATTTTTTGCGTTTGAAAATCCCGGCCAGGGCGTTATCTGGCAAAAATATAATATAAAGGATAAGGGATTAAATCATGCGTATCTTTGAAAGACAATATTTCTGACATGTGTACAGCATAATCAGAATTATAATCTTTTGGGATTGCAAAAATGGGCTCGTAGCTCAGTCTGGCTAGAGCACCGGACTCTTAATCCGGGTGTCGAGGGTTCAAAACAAGGGGGCTCCCTTGAGGCGCACTCTACGTTCCGACCTTTGGTCGGAAGTAGATTATCTTTATCAAAATCATCTGCGCATGGGGTCTTTTGTGTGAAATTCCCTTCGGGCTCATTCATAGTGAAATGGTATAATTAAGGATGCATCAATTGCGGGGCGATATATTTGAAAGATGAAGAAATAATAGATCATGTGCTTGTTCCAAAGCATAAGATTCTTGATAAGAAAGGGATTGAAGCCGTATGCAAGAAATATGGTATAACTGTCAAAGACCTTCCAAAGATATTGAAGGATGACCCTGCTGTCAAGATGCTTGGCGCAAAGCCGGGCGATGTTGTCAGCATAGAAAGGATATCTTCCACATCGGGGATATCTGTATATTATAGGACTGTAATTTAGGTGATATGATGATAAGCTCTTTTTTGGAATACTACAGAGATAACGGGCGTTTTATATCGCATCAGATTGAATCGTTCAATGATTTTATAGAAAACCGCCTCCAGCAGATTATTGATGATATAGGTGCGGTGAATATTGACCTGCCTACACAGGAGAACCTTGTCATACGTTTTGGCAAGGTGATGATAGGACCTCCAGAGATAAAGGAAAGCGACGGTTCCACAAAAACTTTGATTCCTATGGAAGCGAGGCTGAGGAAGCTTACATATTCTTCTACATTATATATAGAGATGACTCCTGTCTTTGAGGATGTGGAGCATGAGACTACATTTGTGAACATTGGCGATTTTCCGGTAATGGTCAAGTCCAATCTGTGCCCTCTCGCAGGCCTGTCTAAGGATGAGATGGTCTCTGCCGGTGAGGATCAGCATGATATGGGCGGATATTTCATAATCAACGGAGTTGAAAGAGTACTTATCCTTTTTGAGGATATAGCGCCAAACAGGCTTATCTTCCAGAAGAAGAAAGATGAGATAAACGCGAGGATAGATTCCAAAAACAAGGGATATACACAGAGGCATGTCTTTGAGAGGAAGGAAGATGGAATGATTGTGTCCCGGTTTGCAAACATAACTACTACACCTATACCTGTTGTGGCTCTTATCAAGGCGCTCGGCATTGAGTCTGATAAGGATATGATAGAAGCTATCTTTAAAGGCGGTGAACCTACAGAGAACACTCTCATAAACCTTTACATGGCTGAGATTTCCGGCAGGGACGATGCAATAGAATATATAGGCAAGATACTTAAGATTGCAAAGAAAGAGCAGGTTGTAGAGCGTGTGGAGCATCTTTTGGACAATTATCTTCTGCCTCATCTTGGCCAGGATGCGTCAACCAGGGTACTTAAGGCAAGATATCTTGCAAATGTCATGGCAAAGATGGATCTTCTTTATGAAGGCAAGATAAATGATGATATAGACCATTACGGTAACAAGAGATTGAGGCTTGCAGGCGATCTTCTGGAATCTGTCCTGAGGTCTACTATACTTGGCAGGTGGGGTCTTGTGGCAAGGCTGCAGTACAATTATCAGAAGATGATCAAAAGAGGCAGAAGGCTTCCAAGCCTGCAGAGCATAGTTATAACTGGTGTCCTGACAAAACAGATTATGCGTGCTATGGCTGTAGGTGATTTTGCAAACCAGACAGGTGTCAGCCAGAGGCTTGAGCGAAGCAATTTTGTAAGGGCGCTGGGACATCTTAGAGGTGTTGTATCTCCCCTGTCTGCCACACAGGAGCATTACGAAGCCAGGGAGCTGCATGCGACTCATTGGGGTCGGCTGTGTGCTGTGAGAACTCCTGAAGGGCAGAATATAGGCCTTAGGAAATTTCTTGCCTTAGGGGCGCAGGTGACGACATCTTCAGATGATGATGAGAAGAAAAAGATATTGTCTGCATTGAACGGATTGGGTGTTAAGAATGAGTGAAATATATGTCAACGGTTATTTTGTAGGCGAGCATGACAGCCCTTTAGAGCTTGTAAAGGCTCTGCTTGAGAAGAGAAGAAAAAATCAGCTTCCAAGTACAATGAATGTCGCATATCATGATGACAAGGATGAAGTCCAGGTAAATATTGATGCGGGGCGCGTCAGGCGCCCTCTTATTGTTGTGGAGAACGGAAAACCTCTCATGACTGAAGAGATGGAAAGCAAGCTCAGTAAAAAAGAGATGTCATGGGATGAAGTGCTGAAGAAGAATATTGTTGAGTATCTGGATGCTGATGAGGAAGAGAATGCATATATAGCTGTCTCAAGAGATGAAGTGACGCCTGAGCATACGCATATTGAACTTGATTCGTCTCTTATACTTGGTGTTGCAGCTTCTGTTTTAGTGTTTCCTGAGAAGAACCGTGGAGACCGTCTGAATTACGGGTCGCGTATGGCTGTGCAGGCAATAGGAATACCATTGCAGAATTTCCTTCAGCGAGATGATACTACTTATAATGTGCTGGTATATCCGCAGGTACCTCTTGTGAAGACTGACAGCATGGAGGCTGTAGGTCTTGAATCGCATCCTTCCGGGCATAATCTTGTGGTCGCAGTGTCTACTTTTTACGGCTATAACGTGGAAGATGCTTTGATAATCAATAAGGCATCCCTTGAGAGAGGGCTTGGCCGTTCTGTCGCTTACAGGTCTTTTGTGACTGAGTTTAGGAGATACTGGGGCGGTCAGGAAGATATGGCATGCATACCTGATCCAAGTGTCAAAGGCTACAGGAGTGAGGAAGATTATGATATGCTTGATGAGCAGGGCATTATCGAAGTCGAGTCTTCAGTGCCTGAACAGGGTGTCATTGTCGGCAAAATATCACCATTAAGATTTTTAGGCATATCAAAAGAGATTAAGATGGGCCTTCAGAACTTCCGTGACAATTCGCTCACTATATCAAGCGGCAATTCGGGCATTGTGGAGAAAGTCATACTTACATCTGATGCCGAAGGCAACAAGATAGTCTCTGCTGTCGTGCGTGACACAAAGACGCCTGAGGTCGGAGACAAGATGGCAACAAGACATGGCCAGAAAGGTGTCATAGGCCTTGTGGTTCCTGAAGAGGACATGCCTTTTACAGCTGACGGCATCGTTCCTGATATAATTGTCAATCCGCATGCTATTCCATCACGTATGACTGTGGGCCAGCTTCTTGAAATAATTGCCGGCAAGGTCGGTGCTCTTGCAGCAAAGAGAATAAACGGCACTGTGTTCAAAGGCGAAGAAGAGAAGATAAGGGCTGCACTTAAGTATCTGGGTTTCAGGGATGACGGCAAGGAAACTCTTTACAATGGTGTGACCGGTGAGAAGATGGAGGCGCCTATACTTACAGGAATAACATATTATTACAGGCTTTATCATCTGGTGTCAAAGAAGATACATGCAAGATCAAAAGGTCCTGTTGCCCTCATGACAAAGCAGCCAACAGAAGGACGTTCAAAAGAGGGTGGCCTGAGACTTGGAGAGATGGAGAAAGACTGCTTCATCGCTCACGGCGCTCCTATAACATTGAAGGAGCGTTTCGGTTCTGATAAGGTATCAATACCTGTCTGCAAGGACTGCGGAGTCATCGCTATTGAGGATCATATAAAGAACAGGACATACTGTCCGTTATGCAAGAATGATGTGATTGTCAATGTGGAGATGTCATATGCGTTCAAGCTGATGCTTGACGAGCTGAGGAGTCTGCTGATATATCCGCAGATTGTTCCGGAGAGTTCATAATAGGAGAAAGGTGTGTGATTAGATATGGTTATGATTGATAAGATTAAGTTCAAACTGCTTTCGCCAAAGATGATACAGAACATGTCTGCGATTTCCATAACGACATCAGATGTGTATGATGCTGATGCCTATCCTGTCGAGGGCGGTGTCATGGATACGCGCATGGGTGTTATAGACCCGGGCATAAGGTGCAAGACATGCGGCGGAAGGTCTGGGGAATGCCAGGGGCATTTCGGAGATATTGAGCTTGCAAAACCTGTATATAATATCATATATATAAAGTACATAAAAACTTTCCTTACATATACTTGCAATTCCTGCGGTGCCATGCTTGTCGATAAAGATAAGATCGGCACTGAAAAATCTATCAGCAAGCTTGCAGTACCTAAGACATGCCCGTCATGCAGCGAGCCTGTAGAGAAGATAAAATTTGAGAGGCCTATGTCTTTCAAGAAAGGCAATCATGTGATAACTCCTGAAGAAGCAAGAGAGCAGTTTGAGAAGATTCCTGATGAAGATGTTAAGGCTCTTGGCTTTTCCGGCGGCAGGCCTGAATGGATGATACTTACCATACTTCCTGTACCTTCTATTACTACAAGGCCTTCTATAACACTTACAAGCGGTGAGAGAAGTGAGGATGACCTTACGCATAAGCTTGTGGATATAGTCAGGATAAACCAGAGGCTTCTCAATAATCTTGAGATAGGCGCGCCTGAGTTTATACTTGATGACCTTTGGGAGCTTTTGCAGTATCATGTATCTACATATTTCAATAATGAGCTCAGCGGCGTTCCGCCGGCAAGGCACAGGTCGGGCAGGCAGCTTAAGACACTGTCACAGAGACTTAAGTCAAAAGACGGGAGATTCAGGCACAATCTTACAGGTAAGAGGGTAAATTTTTCGGCAAGGACAGTCGTCTCTCCTGATCCTATGATTGGTGTCAACGAGGTAGGGATACCTGAAGCTATCGCAAGGGAGCTTACTATTCCTATAAGGGCTACGAAGGACAATATAGATAATCTTAAAGCATGCATAATGAAAGGGCCTGATGCCAAGGACGGTGCCAATTATGTCATAAGGCCGGACGGCCTCAAGAAGAAGATAATAGATCTCAACAAAGAGTATATAATGAATGAGTTCTCGGAAGGATACATAATTGAGAAGCATATAAGCGATGGTGATATTGTCCTTTTCAACAGGCAGCCGTCTCTTCATAAGATGTCGCTGATGGCGCATAGGGTAAAGGTTCTGCCATACAAGACATTCAGGCTCAACCTTACTGTATGTACTCCATATAATGCGGATTTTGATGGCGATGAGATGAATGTCCATGTGCCGCAGACTGCAGAGGCGAGGGCAGAGGCAGAACAGCTTATGCTTGTGGAACAGAACATAAGGTCTCCGCGTTTCGGCGGGCCTATCATAGGCGGCGTGCAGGATTTCATATCCGGTGGCTATCTTATCACAAAGGAAGGTACTGTGGTGTCAAAAGAGCTTGCGTCCCAGCTCCTGTTTAAGGTGGGTGTTATGCCTGAACTTAAAAAAGAGTCATATACAGGCAAGGAACTCTTTAGTTTCATATTGCCTAAAGGGCTTGATGTTGAATACCAGTCAAATGTATGCAGGAAATGCGACAAGTGCAAGAAAGACAAATGTGACAATGATGCTTATGTCAAAGTGGCAGACGGCGAGTTCATTTCAGGTGTCATTGACAAGAATGCTATAGCTCCTTTTAAGGGAAAAATACTTGATAAGATAGATCTTGATTACGGCCATAAGGAAGCAGTCCTTTTCCTTGAGCGCGTGACAAGGCTTGCTACAGAGTACCTGATGTATCGTGGCTTTACAATATCTGTAAGCGAGGAAGATATATCTGATGCTGTGAAGAAAGAAATAAACAAGTTTGTCGACGAGCATTTCATGAAAGTCTATGCGTTGATAGATGATTTCAAAAATGGCAAGATTGAGGTTCAGCCAGGGCTTACTCCAGATGAGACTCTTGAAGGCCTTATACTTGGTGAGCTTTATGAAGTTGTCAACAAGAGCCAGAACCTGATTGCAAAAGAAGCTAAGGAGAATGATGCGCTCATAATGGCAAAGACCGGTGCGAGAGGAAGCATACAGAACCTTACTTTTATGGCAGGCATCATAGGGCCTGAGACTGTACAGGGGCACAGGATATTTAGGGGCTATAAGGGGAGGACCTTACCTCATTATAAGAAAGGTGACCTGTCGGCTGAAGCTCATGGCTTTGTAAGGTCATGCTACAAGAAAGGGCTGTCGCCTACAGAATTCTTCTTTGAGGCTATGAAAGGCCGTGAAGGTATAATGGACTCTTCGCTTAAGACAAGGATATCCGGCTATATGCAGAGGCGTCTTGTAAATGCGCTGCAGGATATAATAGTAGCAAAAGATCACAGCGCAAGAGACAGTATAGGCGGAGTTATTCAGTTTGTTGCCGGTGAGGATGGTGTAGATCCTGCAAAAAGTGATGGGGGCAAATTACTCAATATCTGAGGTTGGTGTGATTATTATGGATGAATCTGTTGTTCAGAATGTTTTGGGGCTCTATGAGGAAAAAATAGACAGCCTTGATATCAGTCCAAAGGAAAAGACAGCTTTGAAGCTGTCTCTAAAGGACAGATATGCAAAGATGCGTTATGATCCCGGTGATGCTGTAGGCGTCATCGCCGCCCAGTCTATATCAGAGCCTGCGACCCAGACAACTCTTAGGTCGTATCATAGGGCTGCCGGTGCAGGCCTTAACATAACGCAGGGCCTTCCGAGAATACTTGAGATATTTGATGCGAGAAAGGTGCCTGTTACACCTTCTATGAAGATATATCTTAAGAACGAATATAATAAGAAGGATAAAGCAGTTGAGATTGCATCAAGCATCAAGGAGACAGACCTGAAACATATTATGGTCATGGATTCTCTTGATCTTGGCAGCATGGCTCTTGAGGTTGAGCTTGATAAGGACATTATAAAACAATTTAATATAATTCCTGATAAGATTATTTCTGCAGTGAAGAGGAAAGTCAAGAATGTCAATGCTACTGTTGACGGCAATAAGCTTATCTTTGAGATAAAGAAGGATAAGGTCACGATAAAGGATTTGCAGGCTTTGAGATTTAAGCTGAGAGATGTCCATGTGAAAGGCATAAAAGGCATAACTCATTGCATCGTTGAGAAAGTGGGTGATGAATATGTGCTGTATACGCTTGGCTCTAATCTTATGAAAGTGTCAAAGATAGAGGGGATAGATACATCCAGATTATTTTCCAACAATATGTTTGAGATTGCTGAAGTGCTTGGCATAGAGGCTGCAAGGAATACTCTTGTCATGGAGATCATAGAGACGCTACGGGCACAGGGTGTGGACACTGATGTGAGGCATCTTCTGCTTGTTGCAGACGCGATGACACAGTCCGGTGAGATACAGCCTATAGGAAGATATGGCCTTAGCGGTTCAAAATCATCTGTTCTTGCAAGAGCGAATTTCGAAGAGACGATAAGACATCTGAC
>JAIVYO010000025.1:0-9572 GCA_048635405.1 Campylobacterales bacterium
AAATAAAAAGAGTTAAGATAAGTTTTATTGTTATGATCAGGATTGTTCGTGAAATTGGTGTGATGTTCAGGTTTTTTTAAATCTTACCATCTCTTTTCTATAGTGAAACCTGTTTCACTTAGAAATTTCTTTACTTTGCTGTTCAGTTCCTTTACTATATATTTCTGCTGTGGACCCATTGCCCAGAATGAAAGTTTCAGTATCATGTAGTCAGGGTTTGTTATTTCCAAGGTACCGTATTTTGTCCTGCCTTTCTTTATGATGAACCGACCTTTGATATCTTCATCAAGCGCTTCTTCTATTTCTGGCTCTGTAGGTCTTTCATATGTGGGGGATGGTTTTTGATATGGAGATATAGCTTCTCTTTCTTCTCTGTGATCTGCTTTGAATTTCTGGAATTTTTTTAGCTCAAGAGGGTTCATACGTACATCTTTTATTGTAAGTTCGCTGCTACAATAAGGGCAGACTTCTATCTCATTTTCGGCATTCCAGTTGAAAATTCGGTCACATTTCTTGCATATTACTTTTAGCCTCATATAACAGTATTTAAACGGTTATTATTAAATAGTTTTTGGTTTTGAGGGGAGCAAACATTATATATTCTTACTTTTAGGAGGATACGTTTTATATGAGTCCGGTTTCTGTGGCAGATTAGGCAACCCGATTAAAGATATATGCATCAACAATGTATATATTTGTGTCTTTCGTGTCTGTTTTTCTTGTGCTGTCCTGCTTATTCCTCCTTTTTCTTTTATATAATTTCTAGCGTTACAACCAAAAACTATATATACCACCCAAACATAAAAAACATATATGCTTATATGGTGAGATGTCAGCATAATATGGTATGTATATGATGTAATTTATGCATATTCTGTGTTGTTTTCTTTCATTGCAAGCGATTTGATGCTTATGACAAAAGATGGGACGAGAGAGATGATGGATGAGATTGATGAGCTTATAGAGTCAACTCTTAAGAAAGCGGGAAAACCACAGTCTACTTATCAAATAGCTAAAGATACAGGTCTTTCATGGAGTACGATAAATGCGCATTGCTACAAGCTGAAGAGTATGAGAATAATTGGAGGAAAGCTTGAGGTAGCAAAGATCGGTCAGAGAAAGAAGCTTCTGTGGTGGCCCGAGGGGAAATAAAAGAATTGCCCGGTTACATGTTCATTTTATTCTTTTTTTGCCTCATTTTTTTCATACTTTTTTCTATCATTTCTTTTTTTATTCAAAATCGAATGCATAGTATGGTTCATTTATAAAGTTAACTATTCACAAAACCGTAAACTATATATACTATTGAAGACCTATTAAAATTACCAGATTTAGATTTCAACCACCAAATGTCCATGATTTCCATAATGATTCCTTTAACAGGTTGAATGGGGACAGTGGATATTTACAGGTCTGTCTTGGTTTTGGTAATAATATTGAATGTGATTTAATGATGAAAGTGTTTAAAAGCAAACTGGCAATTTTGTCTTTATTGACATTTATAGCTTATGGCATAGTCTTTGTTTCAACTATTGTGGCATGATGGCTTTATGTGTCTCTTTTTCTTTCCCTTTTTATTCATTCTTATTTTGATTATCTTTTTTTAGATATACCATCTATTTATTTATCTTTTCATTCTCTTTATCTTATCATGTATATTTTTTGTAAAGGTAAATGCTATGTTTGAGATAAAATACAGGGATGCATGCGCAAGGATATGCGACTGGAAATTTGGGAAGCATAAGGTCAGGACACCTAACATAGCCATAGTTGTGAATCCTGACAAGCAGATTGTGACTCCTGCTGAGCTTTGTGATATATTCGGTGCTGAGATCATAATCACGAACGCGTATATTATCAAGAAATCAAAGAATGCAAAAAAGATAGAGAAAGAAGGCATTCACAAGTTCTATAACTGGAACGGCCCTATCTATACTGACAGCGGAACATTTCAGATGTATTCTCATGGATCTGTGACTATAGGCCCGCAGGAAACTATAGACTACCAGAAGAAGATAGGTTCTGATATCATAACACCTCTTGATATGTTCACGTTACCTAAAGATAATAGAGAGACGGCAGTCCATAAACTGGAGGAGACATCAAAACGGATATCTGAGGCAAGACTGTCTGTCTCTGAGCAGCTTCTTGCAGGACCTGTCCAGGGCGGAAGGTTTATTGATCTCAGGGAGAAAGCGAGCTTATCTGTCGGAAAAAGCGGGGCTGATGTGTTTGCGATAGGGGGTATAGTACCTCTTATGGAACGATATGAGTTCTCCTGCCTTATTGATACAGTCATGACAGTCAAGATGAATCTTCCTCCGGGCAGGCCTGTCCATGCTTTCGGTTGCGGGCATCCTATGTTGTTTTCTCTTCTTGTCCTTGCCGGTGTCGATCTTTTTGATTCCGCTGCGTATGCGCTCTATGCTGAAGATAAAAGGTATATGACTGTGAGAGGGACATTCAAGATTGATGACATGCATGAGCTTCCGTGCAGCTGTCCTGCATGTTCAGGGAAGAAACCATCTGATATGGATAAGAGGAGCATTGCTATGCATAATCTTTATGTGACATTTGGAGAGATAAGGACCATACGGCAGGCAATCATGGATGGTGCGCTTTTTGAGCTCGTGGAGCAAAGGGTCAGGGCACATCCTGCGCTTCTTGAAGCTTATGTACATCTTCTTGCGAACAAGGACTATTCGGATTTCATTGAAAAGTATGATCCTGTGACAAAAGGAAGCGCATTTTTCTATACAGGGGCAGAGTCTGCTATGAGGCCTCTAATACATAGGGCAAGAAAAAGGCTGCATGAAAGATATGTACCTCCTAAAGGACGCAAAGGATATCTTGTGCGTTCTTTTGACCGGTTTGCCAAGTCAACGGACAATATACATTTCATTGTGAGAGAATCTTTGTATGGTGTGGTTCCTTCAGATATATTGAACATATATCCTTTCGGGCAGACAATTGTACCTCCAACCGCATCCAAGGATATCCATTCTGGTGCTGATGATTCCCTTAATAAGTACATATCAACTTATCGCCAGCATTACAGGTCTCTTCATATCATATCAAAATACAAGGATGCCAAAGATCTTGATGATTATGAGAAAGAGCCGCATGACCATCTTCTTGAGGCCCGTTCTGTTCTTATGTACCAGTATGGCGGGGGTGCTGAAAAAATCCTTTATGGTGATATAAAGCTTGAAGTCTCCAGAAAGACAGGCCGTCTTCGCAGGATCTATGTCGGCAAAGATATTCTTGGCACTATCCGTGCTGAAGACGGCATGTTTGTGCCTGCCCGGCTGGGTGCTGAGAGACTGAAAGATGCGCTCAAGAAGATATCATACAGGGTTGTGGTATCAGATGATGCTGTACCTTTCGTTGTGGAAGGGAAAAGCGTCTTCTCGCGGTTTGTTATTGATGCTGACAGGGAGATAAGACCATATGATGAAGTACTTATTGTTGATTCATCAGACAAGCTTGTCGGTACGGGCCGTTGCCTTCTGAACTATGATGAGATGATGGATTTCAGGGACGGCGTCGCTGTCAAGACGCGTATAGGTTTTTCGTGATTTTTCTATCAAAAACCGAAAACTATATATACTCTACAATATAATTAAAACTACCTAAAATTAGGTATAAAATGGAGGTTTTTATATGGCTAAATCAAAATCTATAGCTAATTTCAAGCATGCGGAAAAAGTAGGCACTTTTGCTTTTTTCCTTGGTATTGCTCTTGCAGTGATTGCAGGACTTCCCGGAAATGTGCCGGCCGCAACGGCTGTGATGGCACCTTTGATATTGACTATTTTCGGTCTTATCGTGGGATTTCTGAATATTACTGACGAAGAAGTCAAAACGTTCCTTATAGCAGCAATCGCTTTGCTGGTTATAATGAAAGGCGGTCTTGAAGAATTGCCTGTCATAGGTGCATATCTTGTTGATATGATTAGATACGTATCACTTTTCGTGTCTTCTTCAGCATTGGTTGTTTCCCTGAAAGCTATACATAATATAGCAAAGTCAAGGAAATAATCCCTTTTCCTTTTTTCTTTTTCTTAAATTATTCTTTTGTCAAGCTATGCTTTTACCCAATATCTCAACTTTTCCTTTATATATTCCGACAATACCTTTTATGCATATATTGCTGTTATCTTTTATGCTGTCAATTTTCTCGAAGAATACGACGTCTATTGATCCGTCTTTGTCTTTTATCTGTATGAATGTGTTACTGCCTGCCTGTCTTAAATCTTTTACAATGCCGCATATAAGGATATACTGTCCCTGGAGGTTTTCATCAATATCGTTTATGTTCTTCTGTTCGGGATAATATGTATCTGCAGAATACAATAGGATAATCATGCCGATAATAGATATCATAAGGCTTATCTTTTTCAGTTCACGTGAAGTTATTGTTTTGTTTTTGGCCATAGTGGCATTTGTTCACGTCTTATAATATATGTTGGTGCCTGCTGTCAGTTGTTATTTTTCAGGCGATAACTCCTTAGGGTTGTGTATACAGGTCCGCCTTCTTTCAGTTCACTTCTTTTAAGCTCTATATTGTCTATAGCAAAAGAGATATTTTTCATTTTATTGTTCATATCTTCTATATTTTTTATTATGAGTTTACGTGTCTTGCTGTCTATTTTTCCTGTCCTGAAAAGCGTTGTATGTATCTTGTATGTACTGTATGTATCAGGCATGCATCTTTTCATCTCGTCTATATTATCTATATCTTCTTTTATATTTCTTAATTCACGTGAAGTTAATTTTAGCCATACACCTCTGATACGATTTTTGTCAGGAAACGTATCAAGACCTTCAATTGTTATTTTTGGTGCTCTTATATCTCTCAACGTTTCTTCAAGCGATATCTCTATATTTTTCATTGTCTTGCTGTTGATATCTCCCAGAAACCTTAATGTAATATGCATATTCTTCTTGTCTGTGAACCTTATGTTCCTGTTCACGCCGAAGCTTTCCTGCATGTCTTTCATCCGTTTTTTGATATCTTCAGGAAGCTCTGCGCTTATGAAACATCTCATGTTATATCTTAAGTGACAGTTACATTTATATTCTTTTTGCGTAAATTATAGTTCGGGTCTGACTTCACGTCATACTTCACATTAATTGAGGGATTTCACATGAACAATGAAATGAACGACAATAATTGGTTCTCACAGTTCAACTGGTCAGGAAATCCTTTCACTCTTGAGATTCAGCCCTCTCTTTTTGTAGGATATTCCCGTGAAGTCAAGGAGATTATCCAGGCGATTGATGAAGGCCAGAAATTTATACTTATCACAGGACCTACAGGTGCAGGCAAGACAATGTTTCTCAGATGGCTGTGCGATAAGTATGATGTCATATATCTTCCCAAGCCACCGCTTGATGAGAAAGAGCTTGTTGATATCTTCAAGGCGGTGTATCTTAAGCCGACATTCATGCAGAGGATGCTTCGCCTGAACGGCGTGAACCTCTACAACCTTTCTGATGTCTTCAATGAAAGGAACAAGGGAAGGAAAGTTGTGCTTCTTGTTGATGAAGCTCATGAGACAAAAGTTCATGTCCTTGAATGGTTAAGGTCTCTTTCTGATCAGATATTGGGTATGTCTCTGGTTCTTGCAGGGCTTCCAAAGCTCAAGTCAGATTATCTTGAGACTCTTGAGACTCTTGCCCAGAGGATATCTTCAGAGGTTGAGCTGAAAGCGCTTTCAAAAGATGATTCAATCAGTCTTGTGAAGAAGAGGATATCTAATGCCGGCGGTACAGGTCTTGAGCCTTTCACTATGGATGCTATTCTTGATATCTATAAGGTGACAGGGGGTTTCCCGCGTGAGATACTTAAGCTGTGCAATTCGATGATACATAAAGCAATGGAAAGGAACTCTTCAATTATTGACAGCTCTTATTTTGATAATATTCCTGAGTCCAATGCAGTGGATGAGGTGAACAGCAATCTTGAGAAACTTACAGATAAGCAGCAGGCTATAATCGATATACTTTTATCTGGCTCCTGCACGCCTGCTCAGGTGATAAACAAGATTGATATTACTGATTACATGTCGCACGGGCATGCTTTGAGGTCTGTGAACAATATTCTTAAACGGCTCTGTGATATGGATCTTGTCGTCAGGGAAAAATCAGGAAAAGCGTTCATGTATAAGATTTCACCAAAACTTAAAAGTGTGACTGTGAATGCATGAGACTTTTATCAATCGTTCAATAATTTTATAAACTTTCGAGAGCAAGATTAAATATAATGGTGATATGTATGGATACAAATGTTAGAGTGCATGATGTTGTGGGTAAGACTATCGTAAGCGAGCAGACTGGTAGAAAGTTTGGAGAAGTTGCAGACCTTACCTTTATCTCTGAGACAGGAGAGCTTATGAATCTTCTTCTGTCGCAGCCGACCAAGCATACAGCAGAGCTTCAGCTGCAGGAAGATGAACAGGGTAGGTTTTTGATACCGTTCTCTGCAGTTAAGTCTGTAGGCGATTTTATTATAGTGACTGAGAAAGAGATTTTCTGATCTTTTCTTTTTTATTGGTCTTTTATCCCTTCGTTTGTTACAGTGAATATTGCTTCGCCTTCAGGTAGGTGAGGGCTGTCTACAAGCTTTGCCACTCTCAGGTTCTGCCTGCTTTTTCTTAAATATATTCTGAATGTTGATGTATGGCCTACAATATGCCCGCCTATAGCTTCGGTCGGGTCGCCGAAAAGTACGTTTGGCTTTGACATGACCTGGTTTGTGACATATATGGCTGCGTTGTAAGTGTCTCCAAGTTTCTGGAGCTCGTGCATATGCCTGTTCAGTTTCTGCTGACGATCTGACAGGGTCCCTCTTCCTACATAGTCTGACCTGAAATGGGCCATGAGAGAGTCAACTATTACAAGTTTTATATTTTTCTCTTTCATGATGTCTTTCGCCTTCTCGGCAAGTATCATCTGGTGGTCTGAGTTGTATGCCCTTGCTATGTATATGTGTTCAAGCACTTTCTTTGTGTCCATACCCATAGCTTCTGACATCTGCTGTATCCTTTCCGGGCGGAATGTGTTCTCCGTGTCTATAAATAATACTGATCCTCCCAGGCCTCCTTCTTTTTCCGGAATCTGCACGTTGACTGCAATCTGATGTGCAATCTGTGTCTTTGATGAGCCGAAAGCACCGTAGCATTCTGTTATCGCCTGTGTCTCAAGCCCGCCTCCAAGAAGGTTGTCAAGAGTTTTTGAACCGGTCGTGATTTTTTTTACCAGCTTTCTTCTCTCAAGAGCTTTTAGGCCGTTCTCAAAACCCATATCCAGCGCATCTCTTGCTGCGTTTATTATTTTTGCTGCCGTACCCTCTCCTACATCTGCCACTGCTGCTATGATTCCGCTGCTCGCTGTGGCAAGAGACATCATCTCTGCGTATCCTGCATCTTCCAGTTTTTCAACTGTCTTTGGCCCTACACCTGGTAAATCTTTGAGTCCTGTCATATCTACACCTCTGCGTCTTTTATCATTGTCTTTATCTCTGCCTCAATATTAAGCTGTTTGACCACCCGTACATGTAACTCTTCTGTGCCGGTCATCCTGTTCTTCTTTACGATGCCTTCTATCATATGGTCTTTTGCGAGAATGTTCTCATCTCTCAGGAACTGGCCTGTTGTCCTGCCGTCTATCTCTTTCTCTATCTCTGCACTGTTTTTTTGCGTCAGGCTCTCCACTGCGCTGTTGAAGAATACTGCGTCCATCCTACCGTATCCGTCATCTACAATGCCTGATATTATGAGAAACTTTTCAGGCTTCACTTTGCCGTGCTGTGCACATGTGCTGTTTTCACCTGTCTTTTTCCTGCATTTAGGGCAGAGGTCATGGACTATCTTTTTTTCATATACTTCTGCAAGGCATCCTTTTGCGATGACAAGGTCAAATTCCTTTGCGGATTTAAGGGATACTGCCTGTCTTGCATTATTTCCTGCCTGCTGATTTTTTGGTGTTTCCTGTACATCTATATCTATCATCTCGTCTGATATCTCTATGCTGCTTCTTGAATTGAAGACAAGCTCTGTCTTGCCGAGATAGCCGTCTTTTGAGTAGATGTTCTTCAGCATGATGACCTCGCCTGCTGTCAGGTCTTTTATGTTTTCTGTATCTTCATTCCAGACAGACATCGTTATGGTTCCTGTGTCATCTCCCAGTGTTATGTTGATGACCTTTCCTTTCTTTTCACCTTTGCTGAATTCTCTTGCAGGAGATATGAATATGATTTTTGCCACGAGGTTTATCTGGCGCATATTTGACACAATGTTGTTTATCCTGAGGCTTTCTGCTTTTGGTTTTGGCATGTCTATGCCCAGCTCTTTGCCTATTATGTATATTGCGCCTTCTCTTGAGACGAGACCTTCAAATTCCTTTTCCTTATCTTCTATCTTCTTTTCAAGATCTTCTTTTTTTATGCCTGATTTTTTTGCTATATCTTCAATCATGGCTGTGTCTTTGTCTTCGACTTTGTCTTCCATAAGGTATAAAAGCTGCCTTATATTTAAAAATCTTGATGATGGTGGCTTGCCGGTTGTGCCGGTAGAAAGTTTTTTGTGTTTTTAAGTTTTTGCTGACAATTACTTATCATGAAGACAATCTTAATTGGCGGCGGAGGCAGCAGGATATTTTTTGAGAACGGGAACTGCCTGGAAGATGCGAAGAGTCTTTTCCGTAAGGTTTCCGGCATCGAGGTCTTTCTGAGGGAGCCGGATAAAATGTCTTTGCTTCTTGAGTCGCGTGCGACTTGCGATTCTTTGCGGAGATTCTTTGAGGTAAGCATTCATGCGCCGTTTTATGATATTGTGTATAGTAATGATGAGGAGACCGAGAAGATGTTTTCAGACCTGAGACAGGTGTACAGGTCTTTGGGCGCAAAGAGGGTCGTGTTTCATCCTGCTGATGTTCCTGATTTTTCTGTCCTTGAAGGCAGGGGCATGAATGTCCTGATTGAGAACATGGATTTCAGGAGAGACAGGTTTCAGACATGGCAGGAGATGAAAAAGGTCCTTGATGCGCATGATTTCGGGCTGTGCCTTGATGTTGCGCATGCTGAGTCTATATCATCTTCTAATCTTTCAGGGTTTGTTTCCGAGTTGGGCGACAGGATAGGTGAGCTTCATGTGTCGCATCTTGCCGGGGGTGTTCATATGCCTATGTATGCTTTGAAAGGAGACAGGATAGAGAATTTTAAGTTTTTGTCTGAGATTGACAAGCCGCTTGTTATTGAGAACGGTGACAAAGATTTAGGCCTTATTGAGAAAGAGGTTGAGTTTTTGAAAGGGTTTTAGATGTTGTTTTTAGTTTTTAATTCAAATATTTTTTGCTTGCTTCTCTTGCGATATCTTTTGCAGAATCTGTAAAAAAGATGTTGTCTATATTCATAGTTTTCTTTTGTAAAAGTTCTTTTATTGTCATTCCGAACCTTTCGCTGTCTATTTTTATTCCTCTTTCAGAGAATCTCCATAGCTTGTCTGCATCTTTTACGATTTTGTCGTCTAAAGAAACAGCTATTTTTCTTGTGTCATGGCCATCAATTA
>JAIVYO010000026.1:0-9422 GCA_048635405.1 Campylobacterales bacterium
TGATGCTTGTCACTTTCTTCAATATTGACATGGCATTGATAGACTCACCAATACATCGCGTAATAGCATCAAGCATGTTCCACAGCATAATCATTGTCTTTGGCATCGCGACAGGACTTGTCATATATTTCAAAGGCACGAGCTTTCAGAAAATAAAAATAGTCAAAGATCTACAAAATATAGAAGAACAGTTTGAGTCTGCGCTTTTCGCACTTGGAAACAGGCTTGCAGGAGGCGTGCCGCTTGAGCTGTCGCTATCAAAGGCGCAGGAGGATACTGCAGATCTTGAGATATCAGGGCTATTGAGAATAACTGTCAAGAACATGAGCCAGCTGAACATGACATTTCACCAGTCGCTTTTTGACCCTAAATATGGTGCCCTGTTCTATTACCCGTCAAAGCTGATAAGGACAATCATGCAATCAATAAGCGAAGCTGTTGACAAGGGGACAAAAGCCACTGCCATGACAATGCTTATCATATCTGAATACCTGCGCAACATAAGGACGACACAGGAGAAGATTGATGACATACTTTCCGAGACAACAAGCTCTATGAAATTCCAGGCATTCATACTTGTGCCTATAATCTCAGGAGTGGTCGTTTCCACAGCACAGATAATCATGTCGATGATGATAAACATACAGGCAAAGATGGATGCACTTAACACGGCATCACTTGCAGGAGTAAACCCTATCGAGAGCATGATATCAATTGAGGCTGCAACACCACCCTGGATACTTCAGCTTGTTGTCGGCATATATGTGATTGAAATACTGATACTTCTTTCAATGTTCATAACAAAGATAAATGAAGGAGATGACCCTGTAAAGCAGAATGATCTCGCCTGGCAGGTTGTTCTTATAGGCGTAATAATGTATATAATAGTGCTTGCGACTGTCAGCTTAATATTCGGCAGTATGATAAGTTCTGCGATGGATATAATATGATTATCGAGAAATCGTATGATACTATAAAATGCGATTTAACAAAGTCCGCCGAAGTCGGATTTGGGTCTATCGAGGTGCAACTGAGCAAAACCGTTAAATCGCTGTTATATTCGTCTTTCGCAGAAAGATCTGAGCTAAAGTGCAACAGTTTTTGCGAACCAAAAATTGGTGAAGAGTTGTTGGGACTAAAATTGAAAAATAGTATCTGGCGAACGTTTTTTATTTAGTAGGATTAACAACTCTACCCAAAAACAGAATATTCCCAGTTCCTCTTTCTTGAATTATAAATATAAATGGATGGTCTGCACGGAATATCTTAATTTGAGGTACTGAAGTTATGCCAATACCAACACCGGTTGCAGCTGCGGCTTCTGTTCCCTCTTCATTTACATCAACAAAAGCTTGATGGACAACAATTTGAATGAAAAGACTTTTTGTTCCATCTATTCCGGAAAAGTCGGCTGATTCTAAAAATGCTAAAGGCATACCCATTTCTTTGAGATTTTCATTAAGGAAATATTTTGTATCAAATGTGAATTTAGGCATAAACACATTAACACGCTGTTTTCTGAGTTGATTTTTCCAATCACTCAATTTTTCTAATGTAAGGGATTCTTCAAGTAATTTTATATCATCATTTTTTGGTAAAAGGACAAGCATAGATAAATCTTCACCTTCATAAAGCATTTCAAGGATTTGTAAGTCTTCTGTTTCGGTATAATTGAATTTAGCATCTTTGTCTGTTCTTCTCATCATTGGAACTTTAACTGTCTGGTCACTGCTAACTCTAAAATCTTCATCTCTTGTGTCACTTTTATCAAATTGTTCAACCCATGTCCCTTTAAAGTAAATTGTATTTGTCAAAACAAGTCGAGATAAAGGAGTCAATGAACCTTGTGGAAACAAATTTTTAATTTTGTTGTTTGTTTCATCTTCAACCCAATTATTAATTGTTTGACGGGCCTGTTCAGTAGTTCCCACAAAATCAACGTTGGTTTCTTTTCCGCCATAATACGTTTCAACTGTATTTGTGTAATCATCTAATAACTGAAAATCCTGTTGAACCCACAAGGCGTTTGCTGTATTAAGTTTATATTTAGCATCTCCCTTGTTGAGTTGATTATATACCGCTGCAAAATTCGGTCTTCTTACATTGCTATCTTCCGGAAAATGAAAAACAGATTGAATCTCATCTGCTGTTTGTCCACGAGCACCCTCATAAGTCATTGCCAAAGCTGTTGAAATACTATAAGGAGAGAAGAAAATATTTCCTTCTTCTTTATCTTTAATGTTAGAATAAAGTTCCAAAGAAAATTGATTATTTGCATCTACAACATTTTTTATACCTTCTGGAGTCGCTCCAGTATCATCTACTTTAGGAGTTGCAGGTTGTTTCACACAACCAGAAATGAATATGACTAAAACAACGAGCGCAATTATTCCAATTGTTGAATATTTTGTATTCATATAATTCAATATATCTTATGTTTTATTTAAATATATCGAAAGCTTCAAAATAGTTTGAAGTGAGCCAGCCCCCTAATAAATATCCCGACGGTTGAATGTAAAAATGGATTTATAAGTCTTTTTTCTTAAATCAAAGCATGGACAGACCTAAAAGAACAACAGATATGGATCTAATTGAGATATTGAATTCTCCTGATATCATCTATAAAGACGGAAAAGGTGGAGATGACTTATCTGAATGGTATATCAATATAAAAAGAGCATGTGGAGAGGATCCATATGTTTTGAGCTTTATCTCATATAAATTATTGAACACCATAGATGAAGATACAACCTGTATTGTTGCTCACGGATATGGCGGCATGGCTTTTGCATCAAATATATCACTGATTTCTGAAATGAACGGAAACCCTATAAAATTCTCAATGATAAGAGACACAAAACAAAATCATGGAGACTATGGCATGTTTGATTATCATGATCTTGTAGAAGGAGACAAGGTCTCAATCGTTGATGATACTTTAGCGAGCGGCAAGAGCTTAGAAGATATGATAAAAACTGTGAAAGAGACAGGAGCTGAAATCCTTGGATGCTACACTGTTGCAAAAAGAGCAATCAAAGAAGTAAAATTCATTACAGCAGACGGTCTTGAAGTGCCTGTATACTATCAGATAGATACGGAAACTGCAGCCAGACAATTGAACCTATGAAAAGATATAATTCAATCCCTGTTTCCAGCCTTCCGTATAGCCACATCTAAAGCAGACTCTATCTCAACCTCAGACGGCTTCAGGCCTACGACCGGGATGTTGACCAGCTTCTCTATCAGGCCCGCCATTATTGGTGCGCATACTATGGCTTTCGCCCCGTCCCTCTCCGCCCTTACTGATGCGACTATGACTTCCTCGTAAGATGCTGCCATGTATCCTTTTATGTGCACATCCTCAAGTTTTGGCTTTGTGAAGCTGTCTATCACTGCTGTTGATGCTACGAGAGCAACCATATTATTGTAGACATCCCTGCCTTCCAAAGTCCTCAGGGCGAAAATAATCTGCCTGAATGTTGACAGCTGCGGATCATTGCGCTCGCCAGACATTATCTTGTATAATGTAGAGACAGGCACCTTTGATATGTCTGATATTTTTTTGATTGATATTCCTGTAGAATCCATTGTCTTTTTGAGAGACTCGACAAAAGCATCGTTTGAGATCATCGCACACCTTATGATTTCTTTGTATCTCATAGATAAATATTAGCACTTTAAGTTTATATAATTAACCTTTGTGTATAATTATTGTATTGTTATGTAATATAGGGGTATATTTTTGTTACTTAAAGAGAAAACTATATATACTCAAAAAACTAATAATAAATTGAAAGGATTCTTATATCCTTCCACTGAATCCAGGGGTGAATTCAGATATGTAGCGTGAGCTATAGGCAGAGGTAAGGTTGTGAGGTAAGAGGTGTAGAGTAAAATTGAGGAGGTGGTATGGTGGAAGTTTTTGAAGGAAATCGTATATATGGAGATATAAAAGAGAACGGTGCAGAATATGCGAAAGATCTTCTGAAGGCCGGCATGAATGTACCTCTAATACCTCTTGGCCTTCTGCCATCCAAAGCGATATCTCATATAGAGAAGAAGATTAAAGGATGGTATGTGCCTGATGAGAATCAGATATATAGGGACAGATTCCTTGATTTTTCAGGAGCCCGTTCTATATTTAAAAATTATACACGAATAGGTGTATCTTTTTCATAGGGCTGCTTGTAAATAAGATTATAAATTGTTGAGAGTAATAATAAAAAGGATTTGAGGGGAAAATATATGGTTGATATGGGTTATCTCAAAGAGATCATTGTTGATTTATATACTGTGAAAGAGATTGACATATTTCCTGAAGGCACGCAATGGAAAGATTCTGTGAAGCATTACAAGACATTGCTTAAGACTGAGCTGAATAACGATGTAGAGCTTATAGATAAATGCGTGGATGTGCTCTATGACTGCATTTTTGAAAATTTTGGAAAACCAAGAAAAATCGCAGCTGTGCCTGAGGCATCCACGACAATTGCAGATGTAATGTATGAGAGGCATGGAGTGCCTAATGTAAGATACAGGTGCGAATACCAGAAATATATGGATGTTGCCAAATTCCTGGAAGAAGAAGGTATGCTAAAAGCGTCAGAAGAGGTCAGATCATTGAGCAATCCAAAGATTGCAAAAACAAAATTGCATGGCAACGGCTCGCCTTTAATTGGAACAATTGAAAAGTATGACAGGATGGTCATCGTAGATAATGTCACAAGCAGCGGAAAAAGCATAATAGAGGCACTGGACATATACAATAATTCTGCAAAAGTCTATGATGAATCTTTGGAGCTTGGAGAAAATTTCTTTATTGAAGAAGCGGCAGTGTTCATCGTCAATGATCCTGCGGCTGTAGAGGTATTGGAAAATGCCGATGTCAGTGTCTGTTATCCTTTGACATCCAAAAGTGCTATAGATATATTATGGGACAATCAGGAAGACATCATACCTGAAAGAAGACAATTGTTGATAGACAATCATAAAATATTAGAGGAAGAAGTTTCTGTCTGGGATAGTTTTTAGATAATCTCACTTCAGCCTGCATAAGAAAAAGGCGTGATCCTTCTCGAAATAGCCGAGGTTGATCTGCTGGATTATGTTGAACTTTGCTGAAAGCTTCTGCTTCTCCCGGGCGAAAATCTTGTTCGGGTTCTCGGTCACATCAATGCTTCTTGCCTTGATAGCTATCATTGCAATACCGCCTTTCTTCAGGAAGGTGTCTGCATTCCTTATGAATATTTCGCTCTGGTCTTTCTGGGCTATGTCCTGGTACAGGATATGGACCTTTTCCACTCTTGGAGCAAATGACTGAGGCATTCTTGCATCGGCAAGAACAGGGATTATGTTTGCCCTTTTCCTCGAGACTAAAAGAAGATCCCTTATAGACCTTGCCGAGAACTCGACACCGTATATAGCGCCTGATGGACCTACTATATCTGATATGTGACTTGCTGTGGTGCCACTTGCAATGCCGAGATAGAGGACTTTTGCTCCCTCAAATATGCCTGTCTCTTTCAGGCCCATCCTCAGGGCAGCTCCAAGCTTACTCTTCTTCGGATCCCAAAGGCGGTATTCATCTTTTCCTTTCTGGATTGTCTTCTCGTCGTAGACTTTTGTCTTAGGCACCATACTTAGGGTAGCAAAATCCTTCCCTAACCTGTATATGCCGTCCATCAAGCTTTTCATAATAATCATCCTTTCAGGCTATTGAGCCTCTTGTCAAGGTCTTCTTTCAGCTTCTTTCCGCCTGTCAGTTTTTTATCGAAATAGTCCATCTTAAAGGCAATTGAAAGCTTGCTGGCGAGAATCCTTGATATCTTGCCCCTTATCTTCTTCTGGGCCTGGTTAACCAACGGAGACTGGAATATCAGGCCGTGCTTAGGTGACGGGCCCTGTCCCTGCATATGCCTGAACAGCGCCTTTTCAGCGCCCATTACCTGTATCCTTGATGACGGCATCTTTGATATCTTCTCAAGGGATCCGGCATCTGCAAGTATCCTGGCAGCAAGCATTGGGCTTATCAGCAGGCAGGCATTGGGCATTATCTGCCCAGATTTATCTTTTATGTAAGTCTCAAGCGCTTTCCTGTGAGAATACATATTGTCTATCAGGGCAGCAAATCTCTGCATCTCTGAAACATCAGATTCTGAGTAATCACCACCCATGCTCTTTTGCGTGTCATCTTTTGATGTGTCTTCCCTTATCGCGTTTTGTGCTATCATTGAGGCAAGCTTTTCGTTTGATCTTACATTCTCGACAAGCTCGGGATAATAGAGAGCGTACCATTCCTTGAGCCGTATAGATAATGTGTTAGCTGTCGATTCAAGCTCATCTACTGTATTTATTGCGTGGATTACAAGTCTGTCTTCTGTGGCCGCTGCCTTTATTGCATCTCTTGTCATACCTGTGTTCAGGTCATGAACATAATCATAATATTCGGAAGCGTTTTTGCAGAAACCTACCGATACAGCAAGCTTTGGAAGGTTTTCCCTGACAATGTTTCCTGATATGTTGGGAAATTCGCTCCTGTAGCCATCTTTGGATTGCTCAAAAATGATCTCTGCTTTTGTTCCTATCTTTTCTATAAGGTCTTTCTCCTCAGCAGTGACCTTTCTGCCCATAGCTTCCATGAAGGCATCTTTAGATCTCTTCCTGTCTGAGAATATTATTGAAGCTAACTGAGACCTATTTTTATCATGGGCAAAAAGTCCTATCGGAGTCAGCGAAATGTATGCATCCATAGAATATACACCTTGATTACACAAAGTTTTATAAAAGTTTATCTTTAAATGTCTTTGCAAAAAAGGGTGACAAAATGGGAAAGATAAAGCACACATTTATTAAAAGAGGCGCAAGGCGTATCTATGAGCAGAGTCCTGAAGAGTTCTCAACAGACTTCAACAAGAACAAGGAAGCTATAAAGGCTAAGGATGTTGTTGAGAGCAAGAGCATAAGGAACAAGATGGCAGGATACATGATAAAGATTATAAAGAACAAGCAGTTCTGAGTTCTTGAACTGCCTATTTCTTAAAGAATCATGATTGAAGATATTGCCAGATATATTTCCGGAAGATGCGTGATTTTTATATATACTGTATCTTATGCACTTTTCAAAAGGGCATAATCCTTTATTTTTATTCTTATCTCTTTCCTGCAAAAGGGGCACAAATATAAACAACCAGCCATAAATATTGATTGGTGATACATTTATGGCCACATTAGGAAATATATATTCACAGGTACTTGACAGTTTTGTCGAGGGAATACCCAATCTTGCACTTGCTATTCTTGTGCTTGTAGTGGGATACATCGCAGGTGTTGTGGTGTACACAATCGTGCGCAAGATTATGGTGCGTGCGGGTGTTGACACAAAGCTCAAGAGCAAGCAACTGGATGTCAAGATCAGCGATATCACAGCGGTTGCGGCAAAATGGGTAATATATCTTGTCGCTCTGAGCCATGCGGCTGATTTCCTGCAGGTACAGATAATAATAAGCATAGTTGATGGGGTGATAGCGTTCATACCGGGCGTTATAAGTGCTGCGGTTCTCATGATTGCTGCATACATACTTGGATATTTCATAAAGACTGCAGTCATCGGAGAGAAAGATGTCTACACGAAACTTATAGGTGACATAGTGTTCTTCCTCATCATATATGTCGGTATTGCTACTGCACTGCCTGCACTGGGGATTGACACCACGCTTATAAACACGATACTTGTCCTTATAGTAGGGTCAATATGTGTGGGTCTTGCGATTGCTTTGGGTCTTGGGCTCAAAGACACTGTTGCTGAGATGTCAAAGGATTTTGCCCATAGATACAAGAAAAAGAAGAGGTGAGAACCTCTTTTTTTATTTTTTTTTATAAACTTTTTTCTTTTAATATGATTTTTCAAAACTAAAGAAGGATTGCAGACTTTATAAGATTATTCAATGACCTTTGCCTTGTGCTCGCCAAGGACTGATATAAGGAAGTTGTTGACATAATTTATGTTTATCGGCTCCTTAAAAAATATCACGACAGACTTGCGCGCATCTGCCTTGTCAAGATCCTCAATCTCAAAGGTGTCTATGTTTTCCGCTTTCTTCAGTGCGGCGTCAAGCGATGCACGCTTATCGTCAATTATTATTTCAAGAGAAAGAACTTCCATACAATTGATTAAGTCAGAAAATTTTATATATGTTAGTGTTTTTTCTTATGAAGTGTCAGACATAGACCTTATGAACTCTTCAGTCCTGAGCCTTGCTTCTTCGTCATTGCACTGTTCCGGCGGAGTCTTCATAAAATAGCTGCTTGGTCCTTTAAGCACACCGCCTGTTTTTTTATCCAGCGCCAGCTTGACACACCGGACTGCATCAATCACAACACCTGCCGAATTCGGGCTGTCTTCCACTTCCAATTTAAGCTCTACCCTTGTCTTTACACCACCGAAGCCTTCACCGACCATGTGGATATATGCCCATTTCTTATCTTCAAGGAAAGGGACATAATCACTTGGACCTACGTATATGTTTTTAGTGTCTAATTTTTGCTCTAACTGGCTCTGGACGCTTCCTGTCTTGCTTATCTTTTTGCTTATCAGCCGTTCCCGCTCCAGCATATTATAGAAATCCATGTTGCCGCCGACATTTAACTGTGAGGTCCTCAAAAGCTTAAGCCCTCTTTTCTCAAACAGATTGGTCAATGTCCTGTGTACAATTGTTGCTCCTACCTGGGATTTTATATCATCGCCGATTATAGGGACATTCTCCTCTTCAAACCGCTTTTCCCAGTAGCCATGGTCGGACGCTATAAACACAGGCATGCAGTTAACGACCCCTACCTTTGCTTCAAGGCATTTTTCCATATACCATTTGGTCGCCTCTTCACTTCCGACAGGCAGATAATTTATCACAACATCTACTTCATGCTTTTTTAGCATATCAACTATATTTACTGTCTGTTCTTTTGATTTTACTATCTTTTCCTTCAGATATTTGCCTAACCCGTCATGAGTCATACCTCTATAGACTGGTGCATCCTGAAAGGAGACGCCTGAAAATTTTAATATATTATTCGGCTCTGCAAATATCGCTTCGCTCAAGTCTTTGTTCACTTTGGTCTTGTTTATATCAAAGCCGCATACGAAATTGATATCTCTGATCTGATGCCCGCCCAGATTAGTATGCATCAGCCCGGGAACTTTATCATTATCCTGCACATTCCTGTAATATTCGACACCTTGTATAAGGCTGCTTGCGCAGTTACCGACGCCAATTATTGCGACATTTATGTTTCCCATAGTAAACAACTTTATTTTATTTTGGGGATTTATATTATAAATATTTGTTTGGGATGATTGGAATCAATCAAGCATCTTTATCAGTTTCTGGACTATCAGCTTTATCTTGAAAAATATGTTTAAAAAATCC
>JAIVYO010000027.1:0-9199 GCA_048635405.1 Campylobacterales bacterium
CCTTAACTTAACATAAATCTTCTTTATAAATTCAAGAACTTTTTCTGCATATTCTTTATCAAGCCTTTTTCCATAATAAAGAATACCATTTCTGAAATATCTTAATTGGTTTAGAAATTGAACTTCTTTTTCATTGCATCCCATATTTCTTGCAAATGAGACTTCTGCTTCGTGCGCCCCTAACCCTCTGCTGGCGTATCCCTCTGAGTACAGCCTTGCTCTTATCAAGAACATTATAATGTCATAGCAGTATTCAACATAATCGTTTGCATTTGAATCCTTGACACCAATCTTATCCATATTTTCATTTAACGAATCGTTTTTCCTTTCAGATTCAAGAATAAGGTTTTTAGCTCGCTCTTTATCAACTGTAACCCTCTTGATAGTCCCTTCTCTTACAAACCCCTCAAAAGCCTTCAAACACCTCATAACTCAACGCATCCATGCAATAAAATACCGTTTAATATATTATTCCTCAGATGTTTATGTATATCTTTCCAGGAATCATAGAAATTCACATTTATCTTCCTGTTAAGCATCTTTTCATATTTTTCAAGTTTAAGCATTTTATCCTTTCTTTCTATGACTGCCAAATCTATATCAGATGTATCTGTATCTTCCCCTCTGGAATAGCTTCCAAACAAGATTATGGTTCCACCGGGAAGTTCTTGTTCCAGATAATCAGACAGTCCGGATATATATATATTTTTCAGGTTTTCAACTCTTTTTAACGCTATTGCCTTTTGCTCCTCTCTGTTAAAAGAGATGAAATTGATTGTCTTTGTCTTTTCAATCCTGATAAGATTATTCTCTTTTAATCTTTTTATTGAATTAGCTACTGCTGTCGGAGACACTTTTAGTATCATTGCTATTTCTCTCTGGCTCAATCTTTCCCCAGCCATAAGGCAGAGCAAAGAAAAAATATCCTGTTCTAATACTGTAAAGTTATGTTTACATATATCCATATAACTTTACATATATCAAGTTAAGTTTATATAGTTTTCGCTTTATGCTTTGATAAGAATGCTCACTCCTCACCCGACAATATCCCTTCCAAGATTAAGGATCTTCCCGAAATCTTTCTTATTAGGCTTATACTTGGCAAACTTCACAAGATCGCACAAGGAAAAGCATTCCTTCGCCTTCGAGACATCAGAAGAATCACCTTCCTTCAGAAGCCGTATAGCTTCAGTGCTTGTCAGTTCTTTCTCACCCGAATGATTCAAAGTATGCTTGTAATAATATCGTACAGCCCCGGAAACCGCAGTATAGGCCTCCTTCATCTTCCCCTCCTCAAACAGCTTCTCAGCGCGCCTGAGCTTTAGCAATGCAGACTGCCCGGGATTAATCTTCTTCTTCCTCTTAGGCACAACAATACCCATATCCAGGGAAGGTATATACTTCCTCTTTGAATAAAGATAATATGACAGGACAAGACCAAAAAGCAGAAGAATCAAAAACGGAATCTTAAGCTTATCAACAAGAGTCCGGCCGTCATCAATATCAACATCAAGCACCTTAGTCTCATTGCCATCTACACTGACAGTGGCAGTGATGTTCCCCTGGCTAATCTCAGCCTTCCCGTTCTTGATAGGATTCACAGTAGGACTATCAGGCAAAGACATATTCTTAGACTCCATCTCTTCAACAGCATCCTGATACTCATCAGAAGCCTCAAGCGCATCCTTAATATTTAAGATATCATCATCAGACAGATGCCCGATATCAGACACATCCCCGTCTTCAATCTGCCCGGTAACATTAGCAGTCTTTCCGTCAGGCTTCGAAAAAGACGACCTGAAATCAGTCTTATTGTCTGAATCAAGCCCGTCAAACTCAGTATTGTCCATCTCATAGCCCTGGCTCTCAAGCTGCTCTTTAATATTCTGGAACTCTTCATCGTTCTCAAGGTCAGAACCCAGCTGCCTCTCATCCTCGGAGCTCATCTTCTTCAGGTCAGAAACTTCCCCGTCCTTCATGTTCCCTGATATGGAAGCCTTCTCACCGGCATCATTTTTGTAATCATAAGTGAAATTTGTCTCATTCCCTTTCAGCGGCGGAACATCTTTAGAATCCAGAGCATACCCTTTTTCCTCAAGATCCTTCTGCATCTCCTGAAAATCCTTGTTTTCAGAAAGCTCGGAATGAAGCTCATCCTCAAGCTGCTCCTGCATAGCTTCCGCCTGCTCCTGAAGCCCCTGCTTCACAGAGTTCATGTCCTGCGCCGAATTCTGCCTTGCCGATGACAGCTTCTGCTCTGTCTGGCTCTGCTCCTGCGGAGATGGCTCTTGCTGCTGCTCGCGAGATTCCTGCTGCTCCTGCATCATCTCTTTGAGCTTATCCATAAGAGACTGCTCCTCCTGCTCTTCCTGAGACTCCTGAGAACACTGCTCCTGCTCCTGGCTCTCCTCATCATCAAACTGGCAGTTCTCTATAGTCTGGACAGATGACGATACGACATTGCCGGAACCTCCGGTGACCTCAACAACAATATCCTGAGTGCTTTTCACAACAACATCTTCACCTGTCACAGGATCAGCATACTTCATCTCAATTGTACCTAAAGTATAGTTTCCCGGCATCACCGCCTGAATATCCATATACTCAGCAATGCCGGAACCGGAAGAAAGTGTAGCCATCTGGCATACAGTATCCACAGTGCTCCCCCCCACAGAATTGGAATCACGCACCTTGACCACAATCTCAGTGCCGAAAGGGTTGGTAATATTCAGAAGTATCTTAACCGTCCCGCCGGAAGCGACAGACACTGGCTGGACAATCTTCTCAATCGCAAGCATATCCTGCGCATACAGGATGGAAGGAAAAAGCATAAGCATAGCTAATGACACAACGAAAACAAGACCATATCTCAATCTCACTTAAAAACACCGGCAAAATATCATGATATCACCCTGTACTTGACCTGCCTGAGATATAGGTCAAACACCACGAAGAAAAAAGCAAGCATCATAAACCATATAGCAGTGCTGGTCGGCTCTTTCTTCCTGTCTATCTTCTCAGACAATGTCTTATATATCTCATTTAGTGTCTCCCCGTCTACAGACTTGAAATAGTCGCCGCCAGTCTCGACAGCAATCTTCTTCAGAGTCGCCTCATCAAACTCTGCATACTGCGGCCTGCCATACCAGTCATATCCAAGTATCACAGGCTCATTGGATCCCATGCCGACAGTATACACCTGGATGTCCTGATCCTTGGCAAAACCTATTGCTTCATCAGGCCCTATAACACCTGCATTGTTCACCCCGTCACTTAAAAGAATCACAACTTTCTTCCTGCTGGGCACAGAAGTCACCATGTCAACAGCAAGCGCAAGACCGTCACCGATAGCAGTTCTGCCCTGCCTCACAGTGATAGACTTAAGATTAGCCACAGTCCTCTCACGAGACGGTGTGAGGAAAGACTGCGTGGTCGCCCCGTCGGAAAACACGACAATGCCAGCCCTGTCCTCAGGCTCAAGGCTCTCCACAAATACCAAAGCGCTCTCCTTTGACGCCTCCATCCTTGTAGGCTTGTAATCTGTGGCAGACATAGAACCTGAAACATCAAGAGCAAGCACAACATTCACTCCCTCCCCCTTATGCATCAGCTCAATCTGCGGGTCTGAGATGGCAAAGACTAAAGATACAAGAACAAGCATCTCAACAACAAAGATTATCCTGTTCCTTTTGGCAGATATGCCTGAATTCACAGACTTGCGTATCAAAGACAGGCTTGAAAACTTGATGGCAGACAATCGCTTCTTTCTCTGGCTGGACACATATATGTAATACACCAACGGAAGGAGACCGAACAGGACAAAATACTGAGGATTGGCAAAATTCACTTTCCTGCCACCCCCTTCACCTTATGGCCGGAATCCCTGCCATGACCCAGACTGTCAAAAAAAGAACCCACCCTGTCAGACAGCTTCAGAAAATGCTTCAAAGACCAGCCCAAAAGACCTACATAAAAAAGATGATATGCCACATTCACAGGTATGACAGCCAGAAGAGTATAAGACAGGGAAGCCTCAGGATTGAAGTAATACACAACAGAGACCATGATTGCATAAAGCCCTGCCTGCCTGAACATATACGGTATCCTGCCCATATATCTTAAAAAACTCCAGCCTTTACCATCTGACAAGAGAGCTTTATCTGCAATAAAGATGCAGGCAATCACAGAGACAGCAAAAAACTCAAAAGATGACAGATGCATGACATCAATCTTAAGATAGCTCGCATACTTAAGCATAATAGTAGTAGACAACGAAACCAAGGCAAGCACAAAGACAGACACAACCCCTTTCAGAAAGACAAGCATCTCCTTCCTGGCACCAAGACCTGACATCTTAGAATGCAGGTATATGAAAGATAACGACACAGCAAGAACCAGCACAAGATACGACCAAGGAACCTGAAAAAAAGGCTCTGCAACAAGGCCTATCATGCACATGACCTCCTTTTAGACCTTGACCTGAAGAATCCGGACAGCGAAGACACCCAGTCACAGGATGTAGATACCTCAAGCCTGTCTATCCTCTTCTTTCTCATAAGACTGACAATCCTTTTCCTGTTCCCGACAACATTTTCTTCAAACGCAGAGATGAACTCAGGATCCGAAGTGTCAACAATCATCTGCTCGCCTGTCTCCTCATCCTCAAGCTCGATAAGCCCCACATCAGGCATCTCAAGCTCCCTGTCATCATAAAGATCTATAGCGATCACATCATTCTCTTTTGCAAGGCAGCCAAGATATTTGGAATAGCTTTCCGTATCATCAATAAAATCAGATATTATAAACACTATGCTCCTCTGCTTTATCACATTTGACAGGAACGCCAACGGTTCCTTAAGTCCTGTCTGGCGCGATCCGGGCCGGATCTTAAGTATCTCATGCACAAGCCGTGTCATATGCTTCCTGCCTTTCGCAGGCTTTATGAACTTCTCGACCCTGTCAGAGAAAAGCACCATCCCTACAAGGTCATTGTTCTTCAGGGCACTGTATGCGACAGATGCGCAAAGCTCGGCAGCCACTTCTCTCTTCAGAGCCTTCTGCGTCCCGAAATCAAAAGAGCCGGACACATCGACCAGGAGATAGACGCAGATGTCGCGCTCCTCGACAAATTCTTTTATATGCGGATATCCCATCCGGGCAGTGACATTCCAGTCGATTGCCCTGACATCATCACCCGACATATATTCCCGTATCTCTGTAAACTCAAGGCCTCGCCCCTTGAATACTGAAAGGTAAGAGCCGTGCATCCTGCTGTCCGACAGTCTCCGGCACTTGAGCTCAATGTTCCTGGCAGCCCTAAGGATATCCTTCGCCTGCTGATTTTCAGTTTCATTGTTCATGTTCATAGATACACCAAACACATACAGAATCATAACATGCCATCAAAAAACCATAATCACGGCACCTTGACAGTAGCAAGTATCCTGTCAATCAGGCTGTCGACAGAAACACCTTCAGCCTCAGCCTCATAGGTAAGTATTATCCTGTGCCTCAGCACATCGCCAGCGATCTCTTTCACATCCTCAGGTATCACATAGCCTCTCCCCTGAAGAAGAGCATGCGCCTTCGCGCCAAGTGTCAGCCAGATAGATGCCCTCGGCGACGCGCCATACTCAATGAGATTTCCTATATCAAGCCCGTATTTCTCAGGATTCCTTGTAGCAAAGACAATATCTACTATAAAATCGCTCACCTTATCATCCAGATATATCTTATGGCACAGCTTCTGCATCTCAAGTATTTTGGAAGATTTTATGACAGTCTTCGCCTCAGGCACGGAAGCGCCAGTCATCCTTGATATGATCTCTTTCTCCTGCTTCTCATCAGGATAGTCCACATTGACCTTGAACATGAACCTGTCAACCTGCGCCTCGGGAAGAGAATAGGTGCCCTGCGTCTCAAGCGGGTTCTGGGTGGCAAGGACCAGGAAAGGCTTCATGAGAATATATGTCTCACCTGCTATAGTCACCTGCCTTTCCTGCATAGCCTCAAGAAGGGCAGACTGCACCTTGGGAGGTGCCCTGTTTATCTCATCAGCCAGTATGAAATTGGCAAATATCGGGCCTTTCTTCGTAGAGAATGTAGCATTGCTCTGGTTATAAATCTTAGTGCCTACAATATCGGCAGGAAGAAGATCGGGCGTGAACTGTATCCTCTTGAAGCTGACATCCACAGTATCAGAGAGCGTCTTTATCATGAGCGTCTTGGCAAGGCCTGGAAGCCCCTCAAGAAGTATATGCCCGTCAGCGATAAGCGATATCATTATCCTGTCAACGACGCGAGACTGCCCGACAATGACCTTCTTCATCTCAGACACGACCTTATCTATGTCCTTGGCGCAGTCCTGCGCTTTCCTGTTCAGTTCCTTTATCTCCTTGTCCTGCATCTCAACACCTTTTGAAAGAAAAATCTATGGAAATATATGCCTGAAAACTTATTTATCTCTTTGGCATTGATATATTTCATCCCATATGTTTTTAAGATTAAATACCCAAATTGATATATGAGCCTTGAAAATTTCTCAGACGGCCAGTTCCTCGTCACCCTGCAGGCGATAGTCTACAATACAAGGACGAAAAAGATACTTATAGGCCTGAGAAAAGACGACCCGAATATAGAAAAGCTCAGCTGGACTTTCATAGGCGGAAGGGCAGGGGACGAAGATCTTGAGGAATCATTGAAAAAGACAGTAAAGGACAAGACAGGCCTTGATGTAGATATAAAAGAGATTGTCCACGCAAAGACCTACCCGGAAAACAGGAAAATAATATCAATCTATTTCTGCACGGAAAGCGAGACAGAACAGGCAGACAACAAAGGATTTAAGGAACTTAAGTGGATAGACCCGAAAGATGTACAGAAATATTTCACGACATCAATACATCCGAAAGTGCTTGAGTTTTTGGAGAATTTGGGATAAGAAAAATATCAAGCTTAGGTATTATTTTCAAGCTTCAAAAATATAACATTTTTTTAGCAAATAGCAAAGTAATTATTTTTTCTGCATCTAATCATCAATAATAGATTTAGTCATCTTATTTTTACAATAATATTTTTTCTCGTCAAATAGAAGATAATCAAGATATTTATTGATATATTTCATTTTTTCTAAAGCATCCAAAATATCTTGCTTAAATACAGGTTTTTCTACTCGCTCAAATAATTCATCATAGAAAGTCTTAAGTTCAAGCGCATCAAGTTTAGCTATCTCTTCTTCAAACTTTTTTGAATATTTAGTACCAATATTAATTTTAAAAGTACTCATAATTTAATCACCTCTTAAACCCGGAAAGGGAAAAAACGTCTCAAAAACAAAAACCATCACCCTTTCAGCACACCCATCGGCCGAACCTTTGCAACTAATTTACCGATACCTGCAGCATCGCTCACACGGACAACCTCATCCACATCCTTGTAGACCTGCGGCGCTTCCTCTGAGAGGCCTTTCCAGCTTGCAGACCTTACAGAAATCCCTTTCGCTTCAAGATCCTGCTTAACCCTCTCACCTCGGAATTTCTTCACAGCAGCAAATCTGCTCATCACTCTTCCCGCACCGTGCGCAGTAGAGCCGAAAGATATCTCCATCGCCTTCTCAGTCCCGGCAAGGATATAAGACGAAGTCCCCATGGAACCGGGAATCAGGACAGGCTGCCCGACAGCCCTGTAAATCTCAGGAACCTCAACACGCCCCGGAGCAAAAGAACGCGTAGCGCCTTTCCTGTGCACGACAACATCCATCTTCACACCGTCAACTGTATGCGTCTCTCTTTTTGCAATGTTATGCGCAACATCATATACGATATCCATCCCCAAATCCTTAGCATCAGAATCAAACACTTTAGCAAAACTCTCACGCACCCAGTGCGCCATCATCTGCCTGTTCACCCATGCATAATTTGCAGCACAGCTCATAGCACTGTAATATTTCTGCCCAAGCTCATCTGTAAATGGTGCATTTATAAGCTCTCTATCAGGAAGGCCCAAAACTCCATATTTCTTTTCCATAAGACGAAGATAATCAGATGCCACCTGATGACCAAGACCACGGGACCCAGAGTGTATCATCACAACAATCTGCCCTGGCTCTGTAATCCCAAACACTTTAGCAGTATCAGCATCAAACACCTCATCAACAGACTGCACTTCAAGAAAATGATTGCCAGAACCAAGACTTCCTACCTGTGGCATACCTCTTTTAAAAGCATTATCAGACACATTAGATATATCGGCACTGCTCATGCACCCACTTTCCTCAATTCGTAAAGCATCATCCTTCCACGCAAAACCATTATCAGAAGCCCACACCACACCTTTGGACAAGATTTCAGACAACTCATCACGCGAAAACTTCAGCTTTGCCCCTTTTCCAAGACCGGCAGGCACATTTTTAACAAGAAGATTCAATATTTCATTCTTCTTTTTTTCAAAATCACTAACAGTAAGATTAGTTCGTAGAAGACGCACCCCGCAGTTGATATCATAACCGACACCGCCGGGACTAATCACTCCATCTTCAGCAGAAAAAGCAGCAACACCGCCTATAGAAAAACCATACCCCTGATGCGCATCAGGCATTGCATAAGAATATTTCACAATCCCGGGAAGACATGCAACATTTGATACTTGAGAAAGCGTCTTGTCAAGCAACGGCTCCCCGTAATTATGCAGATGTACTTTTTTGATCCCCATATCACAAGCCTGATCTATTATTGATCGGAACAGCACCATGTCCATAGAACCTACTTCCCGCTTCATACTGGAACGAGGGCAGGTAATACAACTCGCATTACACGCATTTGTAGTTTCAACACGAAGTACAGGGGCTTTCGCGTTTTTTTTTCTTTCAAGATAAGATGCGCATATTTTATTAAATAGTTTCATTTTTTAATTCTGCCACAAAGGCACGAAACCTGTTAGTCCGTTGACCAGTTTGGCCCGTATTAGGAAAATTTCAAAAATCTCTGGTTCACAATTCACAGTTATCAATTAACTATTTTCTTTCTTTTACTTTTTATACGGGCGCAAAATATTGCGCCCCTACATATTTTTTTCTTCTCTTCTTTTTTTCCTTCGTGCTCTCTTTCTACCTTGCATCCTGTGTCCTTTTCCTTATTTCTAATTTCAAATTTTCCCTCTGGAATTTTGTTGAAATTCCGAGGACTTAGTCCCGGAAATCCTT
>JAIVYO010000028.1:0-9139 GCA_048635405.1 Campylobacterales bacterium
GCTCCAACATCCTCAAATATTCAGAGAATAAAGCTAACTTCAATGACGACAGTGTATGCAGAAATGAGAGCGGTTCAGGGGGGCTAAACCACAGGCTGCCTGATGTTGAGGACTGGACAGGCAAATTAGAGAATAATGTCAAAAACGACCTGATAAGCGAATTATCCAACTGCGTTACTGCATACAAGAGTCAGTACAATGACGGCAAGACGGGCGGGGCTGACATATATCTTGCCTGCAGGGAAAAATATAAGATAAAGTTTGCATCAGCCACACTGATTACGGCAATTGTCAGCGACGGAGAGATATATGGCGGCGATGCGTTCAACTACACTTCCGATGCCTGCGATATCAGGGATGACGGAGATACGACGATACCTGACTACAGTGAGTTCAGCAGCGGAACATGGATACGAAGCTCAAAGACTGACCACTGCATCTATATAGTTCGGGACGGATTTGTCCAGACAGCCAATGACCTTGTGGGTGTAACCCTTGATGAGAATGCAGAATATATCATAACGCCTTTCTTCTATTTTGAGGACGGTGCAAATGACATAATTATTGATATTGATAAAGTATAATGAAAAATCATATATATGGGCGAAAGCTAATTATTGGCGAAGAACATGAGGAAAAAAGGACAATTGACACTGATGTACAATCTTATAATAGGTGTTGTCCTGCTCGGTGCAGGGACTCTTTTTGTCACTTCTGATCTTGGCCAGCCTATTTTGGATAAGATATCTAATTATATGTTTCCGACACTTACTGCCGGCTGCGACACAAATTCTGTGAATTCTATTATGGGTCTTGCTTATGCACTTGACTGCACAGGCATGGCGCATGCAGGGATTGATGTAAGAGATATATGCCCGCCGCAGAAAATGTTCGGCAACAAGGTTGTAGCATGCTACGGAGAGGGTGATAACTATCAGTGTGAGGTCCAGGGGTTTGAGCTTACGAAGGATCCGGAGTATGACCAACCAGAACCATGGATTGTCGGTATGGGTGATCCTAACTGCCTTGTATATTACGAGGCGTTTCCTGAGGAGCAGGCTGCTGACTGGAAGGTAAGGGTTCAGGACTTTGATATTGTAGCCATCTTTGTCGGTGGTGCGATTAATGTGGCTACTGCCGGCACGGCTGCGGGTATAAAAGCACCATTTCGAATATTAAAAGGCATCCCAAAGGGAGCCTCAGTGATTAAAAATCTGGTAAAAAAGATAGCATCAATATCATTGAAAGGAACCAAGAAGCTTATGATCAAAAAATTCCGCAATGTCCTGAAGGCAACAGACAATGAAGCGAGCCATGTTTTGAAAAGATTCGGGAAAACACTTCAGCCTGCAGATAGAGATGGCTTAAATGATGTTGTCTCAGACAAGACATTTGAATATGTGATGAAAAAAGATGTGAGTACTGGAAAGCAGTTTAAAAAAGAGGTGATGGATGCAATAGAGACAAGATTACCAAATAAATTCACATCAAGCGAAAAAAAATACTTTGCAGAGAACATGGATAGCTATGTCAGATTTATCAACGGGAAAAGCGTAAAGGGACAGATATCTGATATACAGAAAATGAGATACTGGAACATCTACGGAGACTTAATGCTGAATCAGGGAACACCATGGACAAAAGAGGTTATGGAAGCGCAGATAAAAAAATCCATGAAAATCTATAAAAACGTACCTACATCGCAAAAGGAAATGATGTTGGTCAGGGCAAAAGCAGTAGGTGAATTTTATATGAATCCGAAAGTCATGGACTCAAGCACATTCAAGTTATTTGCTGTTGATCTTGCAGATGATCTTGACGATAGTTTTATCAGTAGCAACCCTGATTACTCCGAGGAACTCAATGCGATGGCCACATGCCCGATAATGGTCGGGAGTTCGGGAGGCCTTGCGCCAAGAGCTATGGGAACATTATCATGCGCACTTATTGTAAGTTTAGGTCTCATGGCTGCATATGTTGACAATGACAATGAGAAATATGAGCCTGTAGGCATAAATGCGCTCGGGTACAAGAAAAACTATTATGGTGTGGATACTGAGAAACTTGCTGATGTCGTCAATTTCTATTATGTCGCCCTTAAGAGAGACGATTCGCAGCAGCCAAGAAGATTTTTCCTTGCAAGCCCTTGCAGGACTGAGAAAGTGACTGTGAAGCATGAGAAGATAAGCTGCTATTATTCCGAATGCCATGTCGAGACTGTATGCTGCGAGAAGAAGATACGAAATATTGACGGTGACTGGGTGCATGACGAATATATATGGGCTGATAAAAAGGAATGCATCACAGAAGCTGAAGACTGGACAGAAGGGATAGTCCATAATACTGGTGAAGTGATAAAAAGAGGATTTCTGTATTCCGTACCAGGTATGGGTTTTGTTGTGCTATATGCTGAAACACAGGACGGTCAAATAACACTAAACGGGCAGGATATCCAGATTTTTGGAGAGTTAAGGCATGCAGCACCATCGGGATCTTATGATGTGGAACACCCAAACATTGTATGCGAGAATGCAGGTATAGGTTCACAGACGACAAACCACTGCTTCGGCGCGTATGCGGCAACAAGAAACAAACTGCTTGATGTGTCATTGAAAACATGGCTATCAAACCCTTCACCAGTACAGCAGGCAAGTGTTATAGGAACCAATGTTGGGACTGTTGACAGGTTCTTCTTCACAAAATATCCGATCATACTGACTCTTGGCAATTCAAAGATGACTGATGAAAATCCAAATATATTCAAGCCATCTGAAGACTGGAACAGCAATGTAGAGATAAAGAGCCCTACATATTTTTACTCGGATCCAACATTCCAGACACTTGAGCCAAACATAAACAAGCAGGCTGAGACAGGGCTCCTTAACAACAACGTGGTAAATACTCATATTGTGCCGACATACCTGTATATGGATGCTAGTGGCAACGGGATAAAACAGTGCATCCAGTCTTATGAAAGGACGGAAACATATTTCAACCCGTGGGCGCAGGACATGAAAGAGGATGTTGATGCTCTTACGGTTGATGTTGAGCTGGATTACTCTTTTGAAGGAAACAATTACTGCTACGCAGGAAGTGACTGGGGTGCAACAGCTGCCAAAGGTGTAATCATGCTGGGACTTGTTGCAATTGATCTTGTGGCTACAACTGCAAGCCTTGGCCTTGCGACGCCTGTGGTCTTGTTTGTGACAGGGTCAGCATACGAAACTGCTGCGCATTTCATAGACAAGGCCAGTGCCTGGCCGCATAGATAAGATGTGATTATCATGGTAAAGAAAAAGATTGACAAGAAGGATGTTCTGATAGGGGCTTTGGTGTTAATTCTTATCGTGTCCTGCATCTTTTTTTATGTCCAGGGCAGAGGTGATAATGTTGAGAAAGTGCCTGCGATAAATGTGAGCGAACTGACTGAAGGCGACGGGTACGAGGACAATGCGGCAAGCATGCAGTATAATGACGGCCTTTATAGGGTGAAATTTGAGCATATGATAATGTTCAAGGGATTCATGTTCTTAAACGAAGTAAATTTTCAGACTGAAGAGAATGAGAGTTTTGTTCTTATGAGAACCACGCCCGATATGAAACCGGGTGATGATATTCCGGAGGCCTATATGGTGCCGGTGATTGAAGATGGTGTGATGGCTGTGAACATATATCTTGATGACGACTTCAGGGCTTTCATGGGCGATGATACAAACATTATCTGGGGGTCTGAGTACCAGAATTTCAAGAAATATGATTTTTCTGTTGAATATCAGCCGGGCATCTATGTAGATACTGTCTATGATAATGATACTGAGAGGTTCCGGATCGGCGGCAATGATGCCCATGTGTTGGTGGGCGATGCGACACTGGAAGATGCTCAGGCTATGAATATGGATGGAATTACGGGCGTTTTTCTGAAGTGAGGGATTAAAGCGACACTTCAACTTTTCTTCCCTTGAAATCCACAGACTCTTTCTTTTTTCCTTCCGGCTTGCCTATGACTACTTTGGAGTTTGTCTCTTTTGCGATGACTTTTTTGTAAGTGTTCATTGTCTTGTCTTCGCCGGAAAGCCAAACTTCTGCTTTTTCTGAGACATCAAGGCTTTTTTCCTTTCGCATGACCTGAATCTGTCTTATGACTTCTCTTGCAAGACTTTCATCTTCAAGGCTTTCTGTCCTTTCAGTGTCAAGGTATACTGAGCCGCCGTCAAAAGACTGGCCGGTGAGGCCTTCAGGGATTTTTTCTTCAATCTTGAGCATTGCTGAGTCTATCTTAAATCCGTCAATTGTTACCGGGCCTTTGGATACTTTTTCTTTCAGGGTTTCAGGATCCTGGGATGATATTGTCTTGACTACATTTCCCGCATCTTTGCCGAACTTAGGCCCTATCACTGCAAAGTTGGGCTTGACTTCTATATCCAGATCCATGTCGCCGAAGATTACCTCTTTTGAGTTGCACAGGGATTCCATCAGGCATCCTAATTCCCTGACTGCTGTCTTTATGTCTTTTCCGCCGGCAAGCTTTACTGATCTTACAGGCCATCTCAGGCGTATGCCTGCATCCTGCCTCAGGGCAGATACTGCTTCTACCACCTGATCGACTATTTTCATCGATGTCTCAAGCCTTGAGTCGATCATCGCGGTGTCCGGTATGGGATAGCCCAGCATGTGGACAGAATCAACTTTTCCTGTCTTCCTGAACAGCTCAAGGTATATCTTCTCTGTCATGAACGGGCATATCGGCGCAAGCATCCTTATGGCTGTGTCCAGGACCTTGAGTATTGTGTATGAGGTTCCTGCGGAAAGTGATGTGCCTTCTATGTTCTCCTTTGCTATCTTCATGTACCATCTGGAAAAGTCGTTTATCATCAGCTCCACAATCTTTCTTCCGGCGAAATGGAACCTGAAATGCTCCAGGTCGCCTGTGACTTCTTTAACTGTGGTGTTGAGCCTTGACAGCATCCACCTGTCCTCTATCTTCAAATCTTTTGGCTTTTTTGAGACAAGTTTCGGGTCTACCTTATACATCTGTATGAAGTTGACTGTGTTTGTGAGGATGTTCATGAACCTGAAGAGCTCTTTGGCTCCTTTGAGGCTGAACTTCTGCGTGTCCCACGGAGCTATGCTGAAGCAGTTGTAGAGGCGGAGTATGTCTGCGCCCAGCTCTTTCTCACAGGTCTCGGCTGAGACCACATTGCCCAGGGACTTTGACATCTTCTCGCCTTTCTCGTCCAGGGTCCAGCCGTTCAGGCAGACTGTCCTGTACGGCGTCCTGCCGAAAGTTGCGTAGCCCATGAAAAGCATTGCGTAGAACCAGCCTCTTATCTGGTCTGTGGACTCATCCACAAGGTCTACCGGCCATAATTTTTCAAAAAGGCCTTTGTCATGATGAGGATATCCGAGCGATGCCCATGGACCTATGCCTGACTCGACCCATATATTTATTATATCCGGGATTCTTTGCATCTCTTTTCCGCAGGTGCATCTTATCTTTACCTTATCGACGACATGCTTGTGGAGATCATCCAGCTTTACCTTATTTATCATCTCTTTTTCCAGCTCTGCTTTTCCGCCTATGGCCTTTTTCGCGCCGCAGGAGCTGCAGGACCAGACAGGTATCGGTATTCCCCAGTATCTCTGCTGGGAGACGCACCAGTCGGTTGCGTCAGCCACCCAGTTTTCCATCCTTTCTTTTGCGAAGGGTGGGAGCCAGTTGACTTTACTGTTGCCTTTGAGCATATTGTCTTTTATCTTGTCAATGCTGAAGAACCACTGGTTTGATAATCTGTAGACTAAAGGTGACTTGCATCTCCAGCACAAGGGGTATGAGTGGGTTATGTTTTCAAAATAGAATAGGCGATTGGTTGTCTTTAGAAGTTCGACTATGTGCTTATCGGCATCTTTTACAAACATTCCTTCAAAGCCTGTGCCTTCTGTGAGGCATCCTGCATCATCTACCGGAGACAGTATGGGGAGATTATAATGCTCGCCTATCTTGTTGTCCTCTGCACCGTGGCCTGGTGCGCAGTGAACTATGCCTGTGCCTGCGTCCATGGTGACCAGGTGGCCGAACTTTTCGTCGTCTGATATTTTTTCTGTTATTCCTTTCTTTGACCGGATTTTGGATGCTACTGTCTTTTTTAGTATTGGTATAGATAGTATTATCTTGTGTGCATTTTTTTCTTTGTCTACATCTTTTTGCACAGGTATGTCAAGTAGAGGCTCGTATCTCAGGTTCTCAAGCTTTTTTCCTTTCATCTTTTCTATGACTTTGTAATTATCTGTCTTCTTTTTTTTCATGACTGAGTCTGCCAGCTTTTCTGCGAGTATGAAAGTCTCATTTCCTGCTTTCACTTTTACATATATCTCGTCAGGATGGACGACAAGGGCTATGTTTGCAGGAAGTGTCCATGGAGTCGTTGTCCATGCGAGGAAGTATTCGTCCTTCTTTCCTTTTACCGGGAACTTCATGTATATTGCCGGGTCTGTGACATCCTTGTACGAGTCTGTGGCCTCGTAGCCGGATATGGCTGTCTGGCAGTGCGGGCACCAGAATATGGGCTTCTTGCCTTCCACCATCAGGCCTTTATCGTAAAGGTTCTTTATTGTCCACCAGCCGGACTCTATGTAGTCATTATCGTAAGTGAGATATGGCCTGAGCCAGCCTTTCCAGACACCTGCCTGCTTATAGAAATCCATCCATTCGTTAAGATTTGATGTTGCGAATTTCCTGCATTCTGCTATGAACTTGCCGACACCTATCTTTTCTATGTCCTGTTTTGATGTTATATTCAGATCTTTTTCCACCTTGTTCTCTATAGGAAGGCCGTGGCAGTCAAAGCCGGGCTGGAACCAGACGGAGTGGCCCTGCATATGCTTGAATTTTCCCCAGACATCCTTGAAGACCATTGTCATGACATGGCCTGCGTGCGGGAGTCCGTTGGCGTATGGCGGACCGTCAAGAAGGTAGAATTTCTTCTTTTCCTTTGTCGGTCTGAACTCTGTTATCTTTTCTGGTATCTTCTTCTTTTTCCAGTGGGCTCTGATGTCCTTCTCAATCTTCAGATGATCATATTCCATAATTTTGCACCTTGAAAGTTATTGGTCCGCTTTTTCCGGCTGATATGCCACAGGCTGATTTGGATGAAAAGTTTTTTATATCATTGCAGGGTTTATGAGAAAAAAAGTCATGTCTGGCTGTTATCTGTCTACCGGACAATAAAGCATTCACCGTTCATTCGAACCAAGATTAGTTGGGAGTTGAATTTTATAAAGGTTTTTGGTGTGCTGTGTATTTGTGGTTCTCTAAAAGTTTATATGGTTTCTTAAGTGACTATATGGTTTTAGAAAAGTTTAATATCAAAAAGCTCCTCTTATCTTATTTACCAATTCTTCAAGGTTATCTGTTTTTGGATATGTCTTGACTATTGACTGGATTGCGCCGCCTTTATCTCCTTCTTCTCTCGGGATTATGTGGACATGGACATGCGGGACTTCCTGGCCTGCTGCCCTGCCGTTGTTGAGGCCTATGTTTGATGCCTGTATGTTGAGGGCTTTCTCTACTGCTTTTGCTACTTTTTGGACTGATGCGAAAAGGTTTCCTGCGTCTTTCTCTTCCATGTCTGTGAACTTTTCAAAATGCTTTTTCGGGATGACTACTGTGTGGCCTTCTGCGCACGGGCTTATGTCAAGGAAGGCTATCGCGAAATCATCTTCATATACTATTTTTGCAGGGATGTCACCTTTTACTATCTTGCAGAACAAACAGTCTATCAATATCACCTGATATTGTCTTGGGCGGGAAATTATATATATTGGCCTGGAAGACATTACAACAGCATATTTCTCAATACTTTCCCTCTCTTGTTTTTTGGTATGGAATCCACAAATACAATCTCTGACGGGAGCTTATATTCGGGCAGATGCAGCTTTAAGGATTCCAATAAAGCGTTTTTTGACTGCTCCTGAGGCTCAAGACTATCTCTTAAGACAACAAAAGCTTTAATCCTTTGATTTATTGCGATGTCAGGCACACCGATTACTGCTGCTTCTGAAACTTCCTGTGAGTCCATAAGGGCGCATTCAATCTCGTGAGGCGATACCAGATATCCGGCTGTCTTTATCAGGTCATCATATCTTGACACAAACCAGAAATATCCTTCTTCATCTTTATATGCTATATCACCTGTATATTTCCATCCATCATTTTCTTTTTTATCCAGATATTTCCCTGAGCTTCCTTCATATGCAAGCCTGCCTTTTACCATAGGCGGGCATTCTTTGCCGGCATCGTCAAAGATCCTGACCTTATAGGAAGGCATCTCTTTCCCGATTGAACCTGCTTTCATATTTTCCGGTGTGTTTGAGAGTATGGCATGGAATGATTCTGTGCAGCCTAAATGTTCCAGTATATCTGCATGCGGCAAAATCTGCTTTAGATTATTGTGCAAGGGGATGCCCAACGGTTCTCCTGCTGTGATCAAAAGCTTCAAAGAATTAAGATCATATCTGTCCAGCATTGACTGCATGCTCAACATTATTCTGTATGCTGTCGGGATACTGAAAAAAACTGTTATCTTATGCGCATCTATAGTTTCAATGACTTCTATAAAATTGTTTAAAGATACTGCATATGGATACAAAGACACAGATGCTCCAGACATGAAAGGGAGTATGGCAAAGGCGCCAAAGCCGTAAGTGGATGACAGGGACGGTGTGCCTCCTATGATGTCACCCTTATTTATCTCATAAGCTTTTCCTTCTTCATGGCAGGGATTCATGATTGATTCTTTGGTGTGGACTATACCTTTAGGATTTCCTGTGGTTCCTGATGTATAAAATATCATGCATGCGTCTTCGGGAAGATTGCCTATCGTCTCATAAGTCATTCTTTTTATGTTTTTTTCCGAGAGGATTACATCTGCTTTAAGGTCATCAATTATGCTTTTAATTTCCTGTTCTGTCGCCAAAGGATTTACAGGGATTATCACTGCACCAAGCTTGTCTAATGCATATATGTTGATTATTGTATCGGGAGTCTCATCAGATCTTATGATTACTTTATCATTTTTTCTGATGGTGTTTTTTAGTTCATCACATCTTTCATTGATTCTTTCTTTCAGCTGCCAGTAAGAGA
>JAIVYO010000029.1:0-9093 GCA_048635405.1 Campylobacterales bacterium
ACCTTCTTTAATATCAAATGAAATGTTTTTTGCCATATATCAAAACCTCCTGCATACCATAGATGGCTCAAAAGATATATAAATCAAACGATTTATGATGTGCTCTCAAAAACTGATTTATACGAGAAAGCCAAAATAATAAGACATGGCTTCTAATGCGCAAAGATGGGTTGATGAAAAGATAAAGGCAGGATACGACACAGGGAAGATAAAGTCTGTGCTTGTGAAGAACGGGCTTGATGAAAATGAAGCTATAAGCATGATAAAAGAAGCCATGATGCAGAAGTTCAGGAAAGATGCGCCTGCCAAGACACAAGAAAGAAAGACTTATAGCGTGAAAACTGTCGCTGCCGCAATCGGTGCCATCATGATACTCATCATATCAATAATCACAGTAACCGGCTCAGGGAGCGAGAAATGCGACATCCTGGCACGCGGGGATGAAAGATATTACTGCGATGCTGTTGATGCTGATATGAATATTGAAGAAAACATAAGATTATGCTTAAAGATTGATGATGAAAAGCTTGCGGCCGCATGTATTGACAGAGCAGTACAAAAGAGCGATAAAGAGATAGCTGAAGATGTATGCAACATAGAATCTGCAAACCTTATATCTGTATGCCTTGCAGCTATAGAGCGGGCTGAGGCGAGAGAAAACAAAAAGGCCATGACAGATATATATTGCGAAGAAATCAATGACAATGATATAAAAACATGGTGCATCGCGAAGAGTCTTGAGATGTCAGCATTGACAGAGTCTATCCTGAAATGCAGAGAGATCAAGGATCCAGACTACAGATACCTCTGCAGGGCAGACAAGTACAGGGTGCTTGGAGATATAGAAGAAGAGGAAATGTGCCAGATGATAGGAGACAGACTTTACAGGTTTGTGTGCATCAATTAAATCATATGATGTTTATATCACTCCCGTAAAGCTTTATGCTCTTATCCTGACAGGAAGATATTACCTGTATATACTTTATGTTTTCAGAAGCGTTGAAACGGAAAGGCTGCATACTCCCAGCCTCAAGGTCCACAGGGAATATATCAGGAAGACTCTCTTCTGTGAAGTTGTCATAAAACAATTGCATCCCTATTATCTGAGTGTCTGAGGTTCCTGTATTCTGAATTAACATGGAAAGCTGTTTTGCTGTCGTGTTGTCGTACTGGAGATCCTGCACGTTCAGGAAGACATAATTGCATTCAGGTTTTGTGTTCCTGCTTACTGCATCTGCCTGATCCTTTGCAAGATCCTGAGACCAGGAAGTCAGGAAAGAGCCGACCACAATAGTTATGAGAATCAGGATAACGCTCGCTATGAAAGGAGACACGCCTTTTCGTAATCTGGAGAAGATATCATGCCTGAGTATTCCAACCACCCATAGGCCTTTCAAGGATGAACCAGACACCATCACATGTTGAGAAGAACTGTATCTTCTTAACATCACCCACTATTGTTGATGATTTAGTGCCGGATTCTGTTTCATATAGGTCTATGTTTATCTTTACATCTTCATCTTCAGCTATAGTAATCTCACCGAAGTCAAGATATTCGGGCAGATTCTGGTTATCATACCATACCTGTACCTTCTTTATGCGTATCGGGTTGAAGCCTATGTTTTCAAGACGGGTAGATATGTTGCCTTTATCAGCAACATCAATCCACAGGTTGAAATCAGAATTGACTATGAAATTGGAGCCTGCACACTCTATCTTCTCCTGATACTGCTCAGATTCGTCCTGCTGCTGTTTTGTGAACTGGGTAACCCAGGCAGTCAGGAGTGCCGCTATTGCCATAGTGAATGCTATAAGAAGCACTGCAGCTATGAGAGGAGAAACTGCTTTTCTTTTTTTCTGCAAATAATAAGCCATCTAAACCACTTTAATGATAATATTTATCACATCATCATATATATAGATTACGAACATTCGGTGAAATCTATAGATTTTTTTACTGCATGAGTGCTGCAGGATGTCGTCACCTCAAGAGTGTCAAAAGTATCACAGGAAGGATATATTGAGCATGCAGAACTATTCACAAGAGCTATACCTCCCGGAGATATTGTCTTTCCTGAAACTGATAATGCACAGTAGCCCCCTGAAGTATTGTATGCGACTGCAGATGCAATCTCTGCCTCAGATGTGCCTTTGTTCTCTATGATGAACTCTATCGTGCCGGATGATGTGTTGATATACAGTTCTGATATGTCTATGAATTCCCGCATACATGCAGATGCTGTATCTCCTGCGTATGAAACTTCATCTGTGACATCTTTCGCGTACTCTTTTGACCAGTAGGTGAACATTGAGGCTATGCTTAACATGATTGCTATTATGATGACAAGGGCCAGGATGTCCGAGACTGCTTTTCGCTTCAAAGTTTACACCTGAGATATATTTGGGAAGATGCCATATAATAAGTTAAGGTAAAAGGAAGATAAATAGAAAAAAGAAATAAGATCTGAAAAGACCATAAGACTCAAGGCACGGATGTCAATGTAGGCTTATCATCTACAACAAAATCTGTAGAGATTCCGCATGTTGTCGTGACCTCTACCCTGTTGAAGTCTGAAGTCGCTGTTAATATGTCGCAAGTATTGTTAGCAAGATTAACTACACCACCAACAGTAACCAATGTAATTGACGGCATCATATCGCAGAAATCACCAGTTGTATTATATACATATGCGCTTGATATAGTGAAATTTACGCTGCCTGTGTTCCTCAGCGTCGCTTTTATATCACTGATCCCTGTTGCTGTATAGACAGTAATATAAGTATTTGAGATCTTCAGGTTCTGCTTTGCGCATTCTATGACTTCCTGACCCGTGTCACTGACACTTGATGTTGTATCAGCAGTATAGTCTCTCAGCCAGCTTACGACTATTGTTGAGATTGCTACAGTGAACACAATAAGCAATACTGTTGCGATAAGCGGTGATACACCTTTTTTTCTCATTATAATAACCATAGAATTTATGCAATAATCATTTGTTTTGTTTTGCTTAACTTTTTTCGGCAATCATATGTTGCAGTTCAGCTTTGAAATGTCTTCAAAGCGTGATGTCACACCGCTGCATGTTGTTGATATTGTGACTTTCTGAAATTCCGGGCATCCTGCTGTGAATGTTATCGGGCATGTCGTGTTTATAAGATCAAAAGATATGCCTTCATCAACCATTGATGTAGTAAAGTTTAGCATACAGCGTGTGCCGTTCGTGTCCCACACATAACATTCCTTGACCATTATCGGTTTCATGCCTGTGTTTCTTGCTATAACCTTGACACTTGTCGGTGCGAGTATATAGACATCCAGTATATTCACATTTGTGCTGGCGCAATCTATGAGATCCTGGGTATTCTTGCTCGCTTCAGATGTAGTGTCTTTTGTGTAAGTGTTTATCCATGACATGATGATTGTGGCTATGCCTATCGTGAAGACTATGAGAAGAACTGCTGCTATGAGAGGAGAAAGACCTTTCTTCTTTCTTTTTAAAAAAACCATTATACCACAAAATATATTTGTGTGCCTGCGAGTATAAATAGATTCTTCATGTATCTACAGGGTGGCAAGGGTCAGGGCGACATAGCCTATAAGAGACATTATCAGCGCGTGCTTGAAACCGGCAGCTATGGATCCTTCAGAAAGCTTGCCTATCGCTATCCCTGAAAAAAATCCCTGGAGTATTGAAAGATGCTTGAACTTAATCGCATACTGAGCTGCAAGATCCACATTGCCTGTGCCGACACCCATCGCATCAGACCCCAAGACAGGCAAGAGGAATGCTACAAGACCTATCATGACACCCACGAAGACGAAAAAGATGACATAGCCCTGCATCATCTGGCCGGAAATCATAGATATTCGCTCCCTCCTGAGCTTTTCAATCTCAGTTACAGATTTCCCTATAGAATCAAGAGCTTTTGATATCTTGCCGCCATATGTATGCGCCTCTATTATTGTTGAGATTGCCCTTGTTATCAGGTGGTTGTTTATAGATTTTGCCATGTTCCTGAAAGCAACTTCAAAAGATATACCCCATGATATCTGAGACATCATCTTGTCTATATACGGACTCAAAGCTCCAAAGTTGCTTCTTGATGCATAATCCACAGACTGCGGGAGAGACATGTTGCTTGTGAGACCTTCAGATATGGCTTTCACAAAATTGGGGAAGTTCTCTTCTATGTTTTTCATCTTCTGGAAATGGCGGTACTGCAAAATGATTACAGGCACCACCATAAGAAGAACAGACACAATAGTCAGGAGCAGAGTAAAAAACGGCGACAAAAATACTGAGAGGACAATCTGGTTGATCAACAGGATAAAAATACCAATAATAAAGATAGTGCCTGCAGAATAAAGCTCTTTATTGCTGTAAGCGCCAATAAAGATTCTTATTTTCTCTTCAAGAGGTATTGTGTCTGATTTCTTTTCTTTCACTTTCTTCATCACTTACATCTCCGGTGTCGTAAAGGTTATGAAGGCAAGGAAAAGCAGATTAAGCATAGGTATCAATCCATATACACCTATAGACAGAGCATCCATTATGGACAGGTTCCCAGGCAGGGTCGTATTAGGTATTATGTTCATGACCACAAGGATAGATACAAGGAACAAAGGTGCTGCTATAAGGAGCGCTGTATATATGTCTGCATATGTTGACAGGGCTGAGATATATTTCTCTCTTGCGAGCTTGTAGTCAAACATGGCAATTTTTGCCATCTCTGAAAGGTATGCGTCAAGATTTCCTCCAGTCTGGGTTATTGTCAGGATACCGCTAAGGATCTCGCGGAAGGATTCTGAGGGTGTTGTGTCTATCACCTGCTTCAATGAAGTCGTTATATCTTCACCGAAGACATCTATCCTTTTTATTATGTTCAATGTCTCTGTGCTTACACTGCCGAATTCTGTGAAGGTGGACATTATGCGGAATGCCTCTTCAGGCGGCGTCCCGGATGATGCGATTGCAGAGAGATGCGTCAGGGCAAAAGGCATGTTGATGTCTATGCTTCTCCGTTTTGAAGACACTCTCTCGAAAGGGATATAGAACAGGATAAAAAATATTATGGCCGATATGATAAAAGGGACAGATATATAAGCGATATTAAATCCAAGCAAAGAAAGGGAAATGCCAATGCCAAAAAATACAGAGGATATCAGAAATGCAAGAGATGATACCAATATCATCTTCCCTACATATATCTCAATCACATTATTATAATCTGAAGATATCAAGGCAGCCTCAAGCTTTTTGAAGAAAGATGTGTTTTTTGAAAGGAAAAATTTACCAAGAGCAGTATAGAGCTGTTCTGTATTCCTGGATGAGAGTATGTCATTTATGAGAAGCTTAACGCTGCTTTTTTCTGCTGTCTTCTTTTTTGTTCCCGAAAGGCCGATATTATACAGATTCTGCTTAAGCTGTGCCAGATGCATCTCTTCATCTTCAAGAGTCGCTTCTTTTTTCCTGTGACCTTTATACTTATCTTTACCAGACATTTGAGACATTAATCTATTTTTATTTCAGGTTGCTTTTATATTTGAAAGCCAAGATGCAGATATGAGCTGCGATGCTGAAAGAAATTTTCATCTATACTTTGAATGATGGTATGTCTGGTGTTTTTGGGCCACCCTTACTTGTGTCAGGAGACACATCTGTACCTTTGCCATCATTAACCTTATCTTTTTCCTTGTCCGGCCCTTGCTTGTTCTCTGTTATCCCAGACACTTCTTTCACCTCATTCCTATCAGAAAGGATTGCTGAGTACAATGTCTCATCATTAAGGTCATTGTATGCCTTGTTTGTGAATATGCCTGATTTTGTGTGATAGGTCTTCCCACGTATCAATTCTATCATCATGTTTTTGTTCTGGTAATATTTTGACAGATATAAAGACACTTCATCGAAATCATGGATGCCGTTCTTCCAGAGCCATAACAGCACTTTTGCACGGTTCCTTATCTCTTCTTTGATCTTAGTTGTTGATATCCCGTAATCTATGCTGAGAGTCTCTATAAGAAGGCTGTGCTGCTGCTTGAAATCATCTGACGACGGCTGCCAGGAGAATGTCTTGACATAGTTCGCTTTCAGGTTTGTTACATCAACAGTGGATATCTCGTCAGTCTCCCTTACTCTTCTTGCGTTTATTCCGAATCGGCCTGCGTGCTGGATAAAGATGACCACGTCAAGAGCGTTTATCAGGCCTGCGGACAGGCTTATTGGCGGCGTGGTAAGCCTCTGTATTATCTCATCAACAGAGCCTGCATGCATGGTGCTGAAAGATGAATGCCCGGATGCCATGCCCTGGAAAAGGACTGATGCCTCTACACCTCTGACCTCACCCACTATCACATAATCCGGGTTCTGCCTGAAGGAGGATTTAAGAAGATCAAACATTGTCACCTCACCGTATTTTTCCTTCCCGGCACCGAAGCTCTGCCTTGTGACTGATGGTATCCAGTTCTCATGCATGAGATGAAGCTCTCTTGTGTCTTCTATTGACACAATCTTCTCCTGAGGAGGTATGAAGCTCACAAGAGCGTTCAGGAGCGATGTCTTTCCTGCTGCTGTCGTTCCGCAAATCAGGAAATTTTTCTGGTGCTCTATCAAGTACCACAGATAGGCAAGAAGCTCTATCGATGCAGTGCCATAATTGATAAGATCCACCACACTGAACGGTATTGATGAAAATTTCCTTATGGAGAATGTGGGGCCTCTTGTAGTCACATCTTTGGAATATGTTGCCTGGACCCTGGAGCCGTCAGGAAGGGAACCGTCAAGAAGCGGTTCAGCATAACTTATGTATCTGCCGCATCGCTCTGCAAGCTTGACCACGAATGTTGATGCCGAAGTGAAATCCCTGAAAAACACGTCAGTCTTTACAGAATTCAGCTTCTTGTGAAGGATAAATATCGGGATGTTGACCCCGTCGCAGCCTATATCTTCAATCATCGGATCGTGCAGGAGCGGCTCCACCTCGTTCAAGCCTACAAAATTCCTGAAGACATAGTACATGATGCGTGTTATCTCGCCTTTCCTCAATACTATGCCTTTCTTGATTATTATAGCTCTCACATTTTTCTTCAGATAATTGAAGAGTTCCTCTTTTGTATTCAGCTGGCTGAGCTGCACGTTCAGAGACTCTGACAAGGATTCATGTATAATGTCATAGATATGCCTGTCTCTATCCTGCAATGTCGGCTCGATAACAGAATATATAAGAGCGTTCGCAGATTCGCTCCACTTTATTGAAGCGAAGGCAAAAGGAGGTATAAGAGGGTATTTTATGTTCGTTGTCTCTATATCTTTTGGAATTTCAGGAAAAATTGCAGAAGAGTCCAGATCACTTATCATAAAAGAATCAAGTTCTGATGAAAAATCATAAGGCTTGGAATTCCTGTTCATCTCTCCTGCTTTTTGCCTTAACCAACCTCTCAACGGCATAAAAACCACATAAAAAACACTCACAATATGGTGTGTTTTTTCAATATATTACATTCTTTTATTTACTTTTTTCTTTGCCGGAACCAGCCTGCCTGTAGAATCCTTTTTCATGATAATCCCTCTGTGCCTTGCGCAGGCAGGGCATGCATACATCTTGTTTGTCCCTGCACTGACCTGTTTGCGGTCAATCTCTTTTCTAAGCACAGGATCAGTTATATGGAATCCGCTGTACTGGACAAAACATTTATGTTTCGGAACTTTCCTTCCACAGTAAGTGCAGAACACTGTTGGCTGATGGCCACGGGAAGAGGTTTGACTGTGCCCTCTCGTATATGCTGATCTTCTCTCCGGCATTTATTATCTACCCCAATATACATTAAATTAAACATCTGCATTTATATCATTAACCTTTTAAAGGTTTGTTCGGTTTTCGACTGGTTGATTGCATTATATAAGTGTTATGTAACGGGAGATAAGAGTTATGTAAGTATAGATAGGAGTTATATAAGTGTTATGTAATAGTTATATAAGTGTTTTTGCGTTAGAGTGCCGAATTTCGGTGTTTAAGATAGAGTTATATAAGTGTTATGTAAGGAGTTATGTAAGTGTTATATATGTGTTTATGTAAGTTATGTAAGAGTTATGTAAGTCGTGTAAGTGTTATGTAAGTTGCTATTCTAACGATAAAAGAAGCAGCAAAAGAGCGTGTAAATGAGTGCAGATGACATATAAACACCAGATACGTGATTATGCAAGTGTTATGTAAACCAGACATAAGCGATTGCCAAGAAGCATTATTTAAGCCAAATTAAGAGGACTCAGACACAAAAGGAGCAAGAAGAGAGTCATGTAAGTGTTATGTAAGTGAGAAATAGAAAGCTAAGAGCAAGATGTTGACAGGTATGATCCAAAAAGGATTGTTAGGCACCAGTATTTCTGTAGAAACAGGAAATTAAACAATTCCGTAAACAAGCCCGCTTTCTGACGTTCCGCTATCTGCCCGCGCCCCGTGTAGGAAATCTCAACATCCGCCATCATCTGGGAGCTTATCGTATTATCCGCGCTGATGTCAGTGGGGCGTATCGTCCCGCAAAGTACCATCGTCTCCGAGTCGTCGTTGATCGTGATGGCCCGTTTCCCTTCGATAACGAAATAGCCATTGGGAAGGACATCAACAACCGTCGCCGTGATCCGGGTTATGAACGAACCCTTGCTCGAAGTCTTGCCGCTTGCTTTGAATTCCTCCGACGGGTCAATGCTCATTGACTTCAGCGGTTCGATGACGGCTGGGAAACCCAACAGGTCCTCGAAGAAGCCTTCCACCTTCGCGCCGCCTTTGAACGCGACTTCCTTCGAACCGTCCGTCTTGGCTTCGGAACTCGTGCTGACGGCCTCACTGACGACGATGAAGACGATATCCCCGATCGTCTGCGCCCTCAGGTCGGTGAAGAGATTGACGCCCTTCGGGTCGAAAAGGCTTTCGGCATTACCCGATGCGCCGGGCATCAGGATAAAAGCCGCGAGTATCACTATCCATATCCGTTTTTTCAACACGGTTAATCCACCTCGATTATATTCTGACTTCGACCATCCTCATGCCGACAACTTCGCCGGTGATGATTTTTCCGGTTGCCTTATTCTTTAC
>JAIVYO010000030.1:0-8948 GCA_048635405.1 Campylobacterales bacterium
TCTTTCAACATAATCTCAAGCTGGTTCTTCTGCTGCGCCAGAGCCTGTGCTTGCTGTTGTACCTGCTGTATTTGTGCAATCTGGTTTTGCACTTGTGGGGGTAATTCTCCGCTCATTGTAATTCACAACAAAGATTACAGAAAACTCAAAGTTGAAGATGTAATGCATGTGCCTTTGATGACAGTGAACAAAGACCTCTCAATCATAAAAGCCTGTGAACTTATAGACCACAAAAGCTTTCGCAGATTGCCCATCACAGAAAATGGTAAATTGATAGGTATCGCAACAGAGACAGACCTTACAAGAGCATTGAGAAATACACTTACAGACAGCATGCAGAAATTTATAAAAGATATCGGAAAATAAGATAGATATGATTGATATCAGAAAGTTCGGCTTTGACAGGAAGGAGCTTGAAGATATAGCGATATCAACAGCCCTTCTTGCATTCATATTCTCTTATGATGGCTACAGGCAGATATTTAATCTTGGCCAGGACACATTGTATGGATATCTGATTTACCTGGCAATAATTGCTCTGGCATTTATACCTCATGAGCTTGCCCATAAATTCACCGCAATAAAGTACGGATGCCAGGCAAGATACCAGATCTGGTGGAAAGGCCTGAAACTGGCCCTCCTTCTTGCAATTGTCACAGACGGAAGATTTGTGATTGCAGCTCCCGGAGCCGTGATGATATACAGCATGCAAAAAGACATGTTCGGAAGGGTCAGCTCAAGGATAAGCGATAAGGAGAACGCATACATATCAATAGCAGGGCCTGCGGCAAACCTTGCAGTCGCCGTAATAATGCTCTCCCTGTCAGGGATTCTCACCATAGGCGGCTTTGACCTTGCAGGAAGCATAGGCTATGTCAGCTGTTTCCTTGCCGTGTTCAACCTGCTGCCTATACCGCCGCTTGACGGGTCAAAGATATTCTCCTGGAACAAGATAGTATGGCTTGGGCTTATGATAGCAGGTTTTGTATTGATGGGGATGTTCTGAAAAATTAGACACAGAAAATAATTTGTAAAGATTGCTTAACCCGAAGGTTATATAATGTTTAAGATTTGACAGCAAAAATATTACTGATACTTATATATACACTATCTATATCAATATATAACATATATATAAAATTTAAAAGGTATTTACCTATGAAAACACAAAATTTAAGATCAATATTTATTTTATTATTATTTTCGTCAATGATACTCACAAATTCGGCATCTGCTGCATTTACAGGAATTGGAATATTAAATTCAGAAATAGACTCAGACACAATAGATCTTGAAAATACAGATACAGTTCAGATTGATAATTCTATTGTTAATTATGACAATTATATTCATGCAGAACTAATAATCAATTATAAATTAATAAGCCAGAAAGATGGCTCGGAAATGATAAGTGAAAGCACAGTTCTATCTTTTGGTGCTTATGAAGTAAAAGATATATCAAAAGAATTAAAGATACCAGATACAATTCAGACAGGAGAGTATATAATAAACATTCTTGTAAACGGTCCGAACAATATACCTCTTGCAGGGTTTAATCATAAGATACAGATAAATAACAAAGATATAATAAAACCATTATCTGTAATAAAAGGCCCTTATTTAAAAATACCATTCGTTTCAGATTCTGGCACAATTACATATATTGAAAGTTATGGGACAACAGGCTCAAATGTTCTCCAGGGCTCTACATATTACCTCAAGTTTAATTTGAAAAATGAAAATAGTAATTATAATGATTTAAAAGCTATCATTAACATAATTCCTACTTTGGGAGATTCTTCACTAAAAACTATTGAATATGAATTAAATCCTTATGCATCAGCAACACAGATAGATGATTATGAGGTAGAGATGACTTTTGATACACCGGGAACTTATAGAGTAACATTGTCATTTTACAATGGAGATTCATTTTTGTTTCAAAAAGAAGTTCGTCTTGTAATTACCGGTGAAGGTGGAAGCATACTTCGCGTAAGAAATAAGCAGGATACCTATAATATAGGAGATACAATATCCATAGATGCAGATTTAGTTGGTCCCGCAGATGGAGCTACAAAACTAAAAGATGTATATCTTAAACTGATTTTAAGTGAAGATAATAGAATTATAAAAGTGATTATTAAAGACATACCTGCTTTGGAATTCAAGACAATGACTGAAACAATAGATTTCACTTCTGAATGGGATTTGGAAAAATACAGGATACAGATGATATTGGGTAAAGATGATGCAATATACGATGAAATAACAATCAATTATGAACCAATAATTGTAGAAAAAATGATTACACCTGACGGCAGGATATATTCACCAGGACTTGGTGGATGTTTTGATGATAATATATGCACCACAGAAGAAAGACAATCTGGTAATTGTTATGACTGCTATTTAGAAGATAACCCAAGATCAGAACCAATAGAAACTAATAATAATTACGAAAATAGTGAAATATCAGAAGAGACACAGACAGACAATAATAAATATATGGATTCAATCAAAATAATAATTCTTTTTGTAATACTTACATCGCTTTTGATTTATATAATTTACAAAGTCTGGGGTAATAAAAGATGAAAAACAAAAAACACACATTTTCAAATAAAAAGATTATCATAATCTTTATCTCATTATTAGTCACTCTGATCAACACAAACATAGTATTTGCAGACAATTGGGTTTGCTATGATTCAACTTATGATTGTCATGTCACTAAGCAAGAACTGAGAGATAATTTCAAGTGGCAAAAGTACTCACCACTAAACAAAATTTGTTCAGGATCTACTATAACATCTATATATACACCAACTGCTTTTATCAGGCCTTGCGAAACTTCAACATTTTTATCATGCCCGGAAGATGAATACTATATGAGAAACCTTTTTAGCTGCATAAGAAGCTGCGAAAAGTTTAGTGGTGCACATCATATATATAAACATTACGAAAACGGAACAGTCGTAGTCCTTTGTGGACTGGGTGGCAGCCCTTATTGCAGCAGTTGGTCAACTACAGAAAACTGCAACGAAGAACCGACAAAAGACTATGTCTGTGGTAACGAGACAAATCTTAATAACTCTTGGGAAGAGATGACTGCACTATCCTGGGAATGCCCTACATGTAAAGAATTATCAGTACGGCAAAGTGAAGAACCAATACTTTTTGAAGGCGATTCTTCAACTTTTCAAAGCATATCTATGTCTAACTACCCTTACAGGTCCAATACAACAACAGATTTTACATTTACAGCATATATTGAAGCATGCATAGACCGGGTTCCGCTTCTAAACTTAAATGTAAAGCTTATAAATGAAACAGGTGAATCAGAATCAACAATAACAGGGATATATGCAAAACATGAGGAATTAAATTACTCAACAGAAAATTTAGGATTGCTTGAATATTTTATAATTCCGGAACAGGATGAATTCAGAAAAAATTACACATTACACGCAGAATTAAGAGGATATAGGCCCTGGGCTTGGAGAGCACGATTGGTGGACGCAATACCTCAGGTGATTGATAAATTTGGATTAGATATACCTGGATTTCCAGAAGACGGAGACACTACACCTCAGACGATAGGTGATTTATATTTCTCCGCAGATTTCTTAAGTGGTCAAACACAATATGATGAAATTGATAACACCTGCGAAGGCGAAATAACATTGACAAACACATATGAGATTGATATATTACACAGCGTACCGGAATTATCAGGCAATACTATGTGCACTATTACTGATCTGTCCGATTATATCGACGCAGAAGGCATAACCCAGGAATTAACAGATTATTTTAATGCAACATATTCATTAGAAGCTCTCATAAGTATTGATAATATAAACATCAAAGACCCGGAAAATTTTTTAGTAAGTTATTATATGGACAATATAGTTTTTGATGTTAGGGATTATGGTTTTTTAGATAGCACAGGCTTTATTAATTTTTATGAAGCTAAAAGTGAAACTGAAAAATTTGATTATTTAATTGACAATGGAATCATAACAGATTCAGACCTTCAGCAAAAATCAGAAGAACAGATGAGTGCAATAGTAGGTCTAGGGAAAGTAGGATGTGCTAATTATGAATACCAGTTCATAGGCTATGAAACAACAAATGATACAGATGTCAAAAAAAGCGAAGAAGGTTTAAGAAGTGAAACATATGGTATTGATGTGTTGCACGATCTTGATACACTTGAAAGCGATGAGATGTGCACAATAAACAATCTTAATAACTATTATAATTCAAACGGTATAACAACAGAACTGTCTGATGAATTAAAAAGATTATATCCAATAGAAAATGTAGACATAATCAAAAGCATGACAATAGACACACCGATAAACACACCAATCACAATCAATCTTGACGACATCAATAATTTTGATGTTACTGATGAAGATTATGAAAACAGCACAGTTTTTAAAAATCATACAGACACATTGACCGATGAACAGCTTTTCCAGTACCTAAGAAGCATAGGGCTCATAACTAATGCAGATCTTCAGCAGAAATCAAATGATATGATGTCAGCGATAGTAACTACAATAGAGTTAGGTTGCAGCAGCTACACCTACAATTATGGAAGCTATACAATCAACGGCAACATAATAGTGACTGAAGTTGATAATAATCATGTAGACATAACTATGCCTGAAAGCGATACAACATGGATCAATGACATAATTACAGATATAACTCTTGAAATAAAAAAAGATGTATTTGTTGAAGTAAACATGACGGAAATTACAACAACATGGATTAATGACATAATCACGGATATTGAAATTAATTTCACAAATGAATATGATTGCAAATCTTCATGGAGTTGGGGCAATTTAGGAGACATAGATAACGAAGATTTTGCAAAATGTCTTTATAACTGGGATGCATGCATACTAAGTGAAATAAGTGGAGAAATTAATAGAGGCTGGCCATATTATGAAGTTGCAGACTGCGGTATGGGACCACCTTCAAATCTGATGGACACCTCATTAAAAGATGCTGCAAGAGGCAGTAAAACAATAGCTTCAGTTATAACTGTTTACAGGACATGTGAAAACTTGAATAACTGGATATCATCAGAAGAGATATATGCCTGCATTGACGACCATATATACAAATGCAAATTTGACCTGTCAAACGATATCATTGCAGCAGGACTTAATGGTACAGAAGTAGATAATGTATCTGTCGGATATGTTCAGGTATCGCAAACAGACCAAACAGCATATATCTGCACAGAATTAGGTACCTGGAGAACGATAAAATGTGATGATGACAGCTTCAACGGCACTGATGAGGATACTATAAGCTGCCTTAATGCAGGGATAACGCAAGGATTCTGTGGACGTATCGCAGGAACATATCTATGGCAGGACAATCCTGACGAATCACTGGATTCTTGCTGCTGCATATCAAGCGGTTACTGGGACAACACAAAAAAATGCTGCGATGCAGGAGACAGCTGGACAAGCACAGATGGCAAATGGATATGCAGCAACGGAGTGGTTCTCGGAGATTATACAGGATTAAATTGCGATGGAACTCTTAACCCGCTTCCACTAGATATTGTTGTGACTTTCGAATGCGATGAAACAGAAATCAATGGAACAAAGAAATGGTGGGATGGAACTGAATGGGTAACGCCTGCACCGGAATACTGCGGATGCACACAGAACTCAGACTGTGACATAGCAAATGATGAATCCTGCATAGAGAACATGTGTATCATAGTAAAAGATCCTGTGCTGAACTTTATACCTCAATCAGGCATAAGCATAATCTTAGGAGATACCGGAGATATCATGCTTGCCATAAGAAACGAGATGAATGTGACAGACTATATAGAGCTTAATATAGACAAGAACGAAGAGATATCCAACTGGGCATGGTTCAACGGCCAGAAAAACATGAACCCTCACACAAAAATTGTAAGTGTACCACCACAATCCGAAGAAAATATCATCATAGAGATACTTGGCGGAAAGATAGGCACATACACGCTTAAGATAGACGTAAAATCACTTCTCACGCTAAAGGAAGTGCAGAAAGAATTGATTGTACGAATCATACCAAAAGTTGACGAAGATACAGGCGCTGTGGTCGAGACAACAAGCACACCGGGGCTGTCAGGGCTTGGATTCATTCTGGTCATGGTTATAGGATCATTCATATTCTACAGGAAAGGCAATCTTTAAACAGATGCTGTAATACTATTATTGACATAATGAGATCCAAGTTTACCAGATCCATAAGAATTTCCGACAGGTTCCGGAAAATAATATACAGTCCCTGTCATAACCACATCACCTTCTCTCAATAAATTTATTAAATTTGTCCAGTCATGCATAGTCACCTGCCCTTCATAACCGGGATCAATCCAACCAGCACCAACCTTATGGTTGAACAGGTAATTATCATTCACAGAATATGAATGCGCCTCATCTTTATGTTGATAATTATCATTCAAAGGATGTGAAAGCTTCAACAATATCCCCACATGATTCGAAAGCTTAAGATACTGTTCAAGTTTAACTACAAGAAGATCATCCCCTTTAAGCATATGTCCTCTTGAAAGATCAATCTTATCATAGAGGACATTATCATCATAGTCTTCATATGTATCTATTATACCAAAATTTTTCTTGAAAGAACTGGCAGTATCAGAACATGTGAAGACAATCTGATTGTTATGTATCTTAACCTCAGGACTGACTTCAAGGAGACCTTTAGATATAAGGTCATTTATACCTTCTTTACCCATCAACTGAGCGCTCGGTATATCTTCAGAAGTTATTGCAACAGAATCAAAAGAAGTATTATAGCGATTAAGCAAAGAATAATCATCAATCCCTGTCAATGAATTCATAGGTATATACCTAAATTTATCCGTGACTTCAAAAAACAGCTGAGCAAACCTGTCACCCCTATAGAACTTCAAAGAGTTAGGATTTTTGTTGACAACAGACATCTTGACTCTTCCTTCATATAACAGATTCTGTGTATAACCATCAACAGGAGAAAGACCTCGCCGGCCATTGGAACTGCGAAGCTCAGATAGAAGGAAAAGCCCTTCAGGAATCTTAAACTGCTCAAAAGAGTATATATCTGCCTGCTGGCCAGGCTCAATGATAAAAGATTCATCTTTATTCAGAGGTCTTATATTCTTATCACAATTATCGGCAAAAATATGTTGCGATTCAATAAAATCAAGCCATTTTTTACCTTTTAAATTTTTTAGAAAAGCTTTATTATGTATATTATTTTTAAGCACATTTGATGAAATTGTCTTATTATCAAAAATCTCAACAGCGCCGATACGCCAGTCAAGACTTGCCGGCTGGAACTGATTTTCTTCTGGAGATGGTGTTATATTCACAACATCATCTTGGATAAGCCTGCGTATCTGGTTATCTGTAAGCATAAAAAACCCTCAAGAACCAGTTTTCTTCCCGAAAATCCCGGAAAAGAATGTCTTTCCCAGGCTGATCTTGTTCCCTTCAGAATCAAATATGGGCTTCAGGTCCAAAGCGACCTTGGTAAGTATCGGTGTTGCAAGAATCTTTGCAATGCTCCTGACATGCACCTTTGTCTCCGAACCGTCCCTGACCAATCCCACGACATCCTTGCCGTCAACCTTTATCTCCGCCTTTATCATCTCAATCAGCCTTGTGCCTTGTCTTCACATTGATCTTCCCGTTAAGCGTCACAGAGACACCCTCAACCTCAATCTCATGGTTGTCAAACTCGATATCTGTCTCAAGGTCATGGGTGCCTAACAATTTAACAAGATTCTTCATAGCTTCTTCATTCTCAAGAAGCTCTTTTATCTTTGATATCATGTAATCTAATAGAAAGGCTAATTTTAAAAATATATATAGAATACAATCATCCCAAACATATATATGAAAAACGACCAAATAATCATCATGCACGAGATTCTTATAGGCCGTGACCTCTCTGACCAGAAAAAATACGGCATGAAAGGCACAGGATATGTAGCAAAGCACATTGTTGGCCAGAAAAACGAAGCACATGTGACAACACAGGTAAAGATTGACCTTGCCCGGCCGCACATAATAGGCCTTTTCGGTAAGAGAGGACAGGGAAAATCATACTCTATGGGAAACATCGTAGAAGAGATGATGCTGCTTCCAGAGGATATCAAAAAAAACATAGGCCTCATTGTCATAGACACGATGGGCATATACTGGAGCATGAAGACACCTAACGAAAAAGACGCAGAGCTTCTCACAGAATGGGGGCTTAAGCCAAGAGGGTTTGATATCAAGGTGACTATACCAAAAGGCCTTACAAAGATATACAATGACGATGCAATCCCGTTTGACGCCACATTCTCCATGAAACCCTCAAGCCTGGGCACAGACGACTGGGCTCTGAGCTTCAACCTGGAGCTTGACAGCGAGATGGGCATACTTCTCCAGAAAGTCATGAGACGGATGAGAGACAAAGGAAACTACACCATAGACGAGATAATAGAGAACATAAAGAAAGAAGAAGGAAGCGATGTCGCTAAAGACGGGCTCATAAACAGGTATCTCGTAGCACAGGAATGGGGCATCTTCAGCGATGAGGGCTCATCAATCCATGACATCATCAAGCCGGGACAGGCAACAATTCTTGATGTCAGCCATTTCAGCCAGGCATCAGGCGGATGGAGTGTAAAAAGCCTTGTCGTCGGCCTTCTCGCAAGGCACATACTTGACGCAAGGATAAAAGCAAGAAGGATGGAAGAGTCAGAGAGCATAGAAGGCACAAACAAAGGAGGCCACATGCCGATAACCTGGATGCTAATAGATGAGGCGCACCAGTTCCTGCCACGAGAAGGCATGACAGCCGCATCACTGCCGCTGCTCCAGTGGGTAAAGATTGGCCGTGAGCCGGGAGTATCTCTTCTTCTTGCC
>JAIVYO010000031.1:0-8685 GCA_048635405.1 Campylobacterales bacterium
TATCAGTGATCATAAGGTTGTATGCCTCCTTGAACTCAATAAGCTTCCTGCGGCGCATATGCATAGCATCAAGCAGGATACGAGAGATATATGTAAGGTTGTTGTTGCAAAGAAAAGGCTTATAAAGAGGGCTTTTGATGCTTCGGGCAAGAAAGGTGTCTCTGAGCTTTTTAATATACCTGTTGCTATACCTGCATTGATATTTTCAGATGAAAACCCTTTCAAGCTTTTTGCGACACTCAAGAAGAGCAAGGCTGAGGCTTTTGCAAAAGAGGGTGACAAGGCACCAAGGGATATAATTGTTCCTGAAGGCGAGACAAACCTGCCTCCCGGTCCTATAATTGGTATCCTGCAGAAGGCGAACATAAAGGCGAGGATTCAGGGCGACAAGATTGTCATCTCAGAGGATTCAAAAGCTGTTGGCGAAGGGGATGTCATAACTGCAGACCTTTCATCCATACTTATGCAGCTTGGCATAAAGCCTATGGAGATAGGCCTTAACATTGCGGCCGTGTTTGAGGACGGGGTTGTCTTTGACAGGAAGACTCTTGATATTGATGTAGGCTCTTATGTGTCTGATATCGCTTCGGCGCATGCTGGCGCGTTCAATCTTGCCATAAATGCAGGTGTTATCACGAAAGGTACATTGCCTGTGTTGATTGGTAAAGCTCATATGGAAGCGCTCAATCTTGCTGTCAATGCCGGTGTGGCAAACAGCAAGACTATTTTGATGTTCATCTCAAAGGCACAGTCACAGATGAATGCTGTGGCCTCTATCCTGCCTGATGATGCAAGAGGCGGGATGGCTGTCGTAAAGCAGGAAGCTGTGCAGGATGCCAGTGATGGTGACGGGGATAAGACTGAACCTGTTAAAAAACAAGAAGAAAAGAAGCCGGAAGAAGCGGCTGCAGGTCGTGGGTCCCTGTTCGGTTAAAAAATACTAATGTGATATTGGAGGAATTGATATGGAATACATATATGCGGCAATGCTGTTACATGCTACAGGAAAGAAGATAGAGGAAGCAAGTGTCAAGAAAGTTCTTGATGCTGCCGGTACAAAAGCAGATGATGCGAGAGTAAAGTCACTTGTGGCTGCGCTTGATGGCGTTAACATAGAAGAGGCTATACAGACATCGGCTGTTGCAGCACCTGCAGCAGCGGCTGCAGCACCTGCGGCCAGCGGAGAAGCTCCTGCGGCAGAAGCTAAAAAGGAAGCGAAGAAAGAAGAGAAGAAACCTGAAGAAGCAGCTGCCGGTCTTGGATCGCTTTTCGGTTAAATCTGCTGATGAGGGCAGATTTTTGCTCTTTTTTATCTTTGAATTTTTTATATATTTTTGATTGTGTTAGCTATGGGCGGGTCTCCAGCAAAAAGATGCAGGAACTGCAGGTATTATTTTTTAGCATATCGCCGTGACGGTGTGCGTGAGCTGTGCACTTATCCCGGCATAAGCTTTAAGTATGCTATATTCAATTCCAGGACTCCTGTGTTTCGGGATATAGATATTGCCGGGGATTGCGGTGATTATGTGTACAGCTTCTTTTCATATATCATGAATTGTTTTCTTCTGCGGTTCCTCAGGCGTGAGAGGCTTTAGAATCCGGTTAATCTTGATTGTTTTTTTTGGTCTATTATCTTTTTTGTTGTTTCCCAGGAATGCCTGACGAAGGGCGGGAAGCTTTTGTTTTTCTTGTAAAAGCTTTTTAGAAATTGTTTTGTTATCGGGTCACTTGGGTATCCTGACCCTATAGGTTCTCCTGTCTCTTTTTCAATATTTTTTATAATATTGTCTCTTGTGACTTTTGCTATTATTGATGCGGCTGATACTACCGGGTATTTTTCGTCTGCCTTGTGCTCTGCTGTGAGGTCTATCTCTCTTTTCACTTTCGCTTTCAGGCGTTCCGCAAAGTCTGAGTTGCGCTCGGGAAGGTCAAGGTATACTTTGTCTGCTTTCAGGCTGTTGATTATCTCTGCGAAGGCCTCAAGCTCTATTACATTTAGGGATCTTGTCTTTCTCAGGGTGTCTATTGTTTGCGCGTCTATTGTTATTGTCTTTATGTTATCTGCTATATTTTCTATGTTTTTGTACAGTTCTTCCCTTCTTTTTGGTGTGAGGAGCTTTGAATCTTTCACTTCCAGGCTTTTTAAGGCCTTTTCATCATCTTTTTTTATCTGGACACCTGAGATTACCATGGGTCCTATGACCGGTCCCCTGCCTGCCTCATCCAGTCCTATTATCATGAATATTGCCTTTTCAATCGTTAAGCTTATAAAAATAAGCATTATATTGTATATATTCGCTTGTTCTTATATTGTTTTTAGCGAAGCGGGATGGAATAGCTTGGAGTGTTCGTCGGGCTCATAACCCGAAGGTCAGAGGTTCAAATCCTCTTCCCGCTATTTTTTTTGTTTTAGAATATAGAAAGAATCCATGTTACAAAGGTCGCTACCTTGAGCATTATCTTTGAGAGGAACATCAGTGTCTTTGTCTTCAGGCTTGCGTTCTTTGTTGCTTCATACTCTATCTTATCGCTGTTTATGGCGTCAAGGATGATCTCTGCGGGATTATTTGAGGATTCGAGGGATTCAAGGTTTTCTAATATTGTCTCGTTGACTTTGAGCTTCATTGTGGCTTCAAGATCTGAGCCCTTTTTTATGTCTTCCAGAGCACCGTTCTCGGTCACTATTGTGAATACCTGTCCTGTCTCTGTGAGTGTTATTTCAAGTATTTCGTCTCCGAATGTGCTTTTTAGAGTGTCTAATGCTTTATTATCTGTCTGTTGATTGTTTATATAGTCTTTTATGTATTCTATTGTATTGTTGTCAAGCTCTATGTTTTCAAACTGGCTGTAATCGGTAGCAGTAGCAGTATTTGAGAGTATAAGAACTGCAAGGATCAGGAGTGTTATGACTTTTTTCATACTACTTTTTGTGTGTTTTTGGTTTATATAGTTTTTATGGTGCCTAATCCTGTGTTTTTTATTGATTTGATGTGTAATAGATATGATGGTGCCTAATCCTGTTTTTTTGTTTCATTGCTTATATAGTCTGTATATTTTTTTGATGGTGTCTTTGCTGTTTTTATGATGATGGTGCCTAAACTGTCTTTTTTGCGCTTTTTTGGTTGATAGTGCCTAATCGACTGTTTTTTCGTCAGATATTTTAGATGGTGCCTAACTCTTCTTTTTCTACATTTTTTCCGTAATCTTTATTATCTGCCGTGACAATATAATTGGTATGGTATTTGTCTGGTTTGTGAATAAGATTGCCGGTATATTCAATAAGCATGGTTCGGAGATAAAAGATTCCGGTGCTGAGAAAGATTTTGATAAGATGCTTGATTTAATACAGGGCGGTTTTGAAAAAGTCAAGGGCCGTTTTGAGAACCTGGATTCTGAGATAAATGCGATAAGGTCTACAGTCATATCAAAGGATGAACATGCAGATGAGCATGAAGCTATCAGGAAAGAACTGTCATTGCATAAGTCCGGGCATGCTTCCATGCTGAACAATATCCATCATCTTTTCAATAAGCTTGAGGCTATGGAGACAAAGCTGGCTGAACAGGTCGCTTATGCCGGAGGGAAGCCTGATGATGAGCTGTATGAGCTCTATAAGAATATCAGGAAAGAAATCAATGCTATTGATTCCAGGCTTGATGAGAGCGTGTCATCAAAGGTTGTGCCTATACTCGACGAGATTGAGAGAAAAGTATCATCTTTGGATTCAAGGCATTCATCATTTGTTGATGAGCTTGAGTCTCTGAAAAGGAGGCTGGATGTGTCTGCCTCTGTCAAGCTGAATGATCACGTGAAATCTATCATATCTGATGAGGTCAAGAATGCTGTGGATATTCTGGCTGCTGAGAAATCTGTGATTGAAAACACTTCTGGCTCCAGCAATTATAACAATGTTACCACAGATAACAACAATGTTATAGCACAGAATAACAATGTTACCACAGATATTGCTGGAAAAACTGCTGTTGGAACGCAGGATAACATTGTTGCAACAGCATACAGGCCTACAAGAACTGTTATAACACCTCGTAATGTCAATAAGATTCTGCCTTCTGCCCTGATGCCTACATTCAATGAGCTGCTTAATGCTGACAGGTTCCAGTCTTATGCCGAGCTTGCGAAAATCCTTGGGAAGCAGGAAGCTACAGCCCGGGCATATGTCAATGACCTGCGCAACAGGGGGATCTCAATAGAAGAAGAGACCCGTGACAATGGGCGTAAATATATACGGCTGGCTAAAGATATCCGCCAGGAATATATAATTCCTGAATGATCCTAAACTCTTTTCTGTTCTTCTGTTATTTCTCTGTTATCGTTGTCTTATGGTGCTGTTATAACAGTGTTTCAACAGCATTATGTTATAACACAACAGCAACACAACGTTGTTGCAACATCTGTCATTTGTTATTTTATTCCTCTCTGTTTTTATTCTGTGTTGCTTTTTTGATGATATCTTTTTGTTAATTATTCATATTGATTTTATGTATATCTTTGTCTTTTACTTGTCTTTGATTTATTCTGTTTTGGGTTTAATATCTGGGCTTTGTTCAATATGGTCTGTTATTTCCTGTTGTAACATTGTTTTAACATCTTGATCTCTTCTTCTTTCTCTCTTTTTCTGTATTTGGCTCTTTTATTTTGGTGTTATTTCTGCATTTACCCTATCTATTTACCTTAATCTTATGCTTTTTGTATATTTTTCTCTTGTTTGCTCTATTGCTCCTGTTTTTATATCTTACTATATTGCTATATATTTATAGCTCTATATCTTTTTTCTCATTTAACTCTCACATTTTGCGTGAGTTTTTTTAATGATGTGACTTTATAGTTTTATATTGTTATTATTATATATTGTTGTGATGGTATTGTTCTATATTTTTATTATAATATATTTCTATATTTTTATGTCTTGATTATTGTATATTATTATTTTACTATACACTTATCTCTATATCTCACTATATCAATATATGTTCCTGTGTTTTTGCATTTTTTGTGCAATCCTGTCCAAGAAACCTAGATTTTTGCTTTAGATCGCATGTTTTCTGCAATAATGTGCAGAAAGAAGCTCATATCTGCCTTCTTTTATGCCCTGATTTTTTGATAAGAAAACTTTTTAACTCTCACATTTTCCTTAAGATTTTTCTGATGATAGCGGGTGGGCGCGATTGTATACGCTTTCTTTTCTCTTGTTTGTGACATGCATGTATATCTGTGTCGTTGACAAATTCGAGTGGCCCAGAAGCTCTTTTATTATCATTATATCTGCGTCGTTCTGCAGTAGATGCGTGGCGAAAGAGTGTCTTAGCGTATGGGGTGTCACATTTTTTGTCATGCCGCTTACATCTGCGTAGTGTTTCACTATCCTCTGCACAGACCTTTGGGTGAGGCGCTTCTTTTTCAGGTTGACGAAAAGTGCTTTTTCCATATCGTTTCTTGTCCTGAGATATGCTTTTATCCTTTTGAGCGTGCCTTCATCTGCGTATACAATCCTGTCTTTTGATCCTTTTCCTCTTACTATCTTTATGGCGTTCTCTTCTATATTTTCCCTGTTTAGGTTCACAAGCTCTGAGACCCGTATACCGCAGGCGTACAGGAGCTGTATTATTGACCTGTCGCGCGGGTTTTCAACAGAGCTCAGAAGCTTTTTTGTCTCTTCAACAGACAGGAATTCGGGCAGCTTTTTTGGTATCTTGGGCAGATCTATGTTCTCTGCAGCACTGCTGTTGTTTATCCTGAAGAAGCTTCTTATCGCGTTTAAGTGCCTGTGTATTGTCGTGCCTGTTGCTCCCATGCCCTGCTGGAGGTAGACAAGATACTTCTTTATGTCTTCTTCTGTCGTCTCCTCCGGGGTTTTTTTCGTGAAGTCCATAAAGCGCTGTATTGTGTAGATGTAGCTGTCAAGAGTATTTTTTGAGTATCCTTTGAGATTTATCTCTGTCCTGAACCTGTCTATATATTCTTCTTTGTCGTGCATCCAGCTTTCACCTGCTTTTGCGCCTTTTTGTTTTGGGTCTCTTGTTGCTGTTTTTGTGTTTCTGTTCGTGTCGCATAATATAGATTATGCGACGTAAATATTATATGGATTTTTCGGGCTTATATGCTTTTTGGTACTGTACTTGCTGTTTTTGCTGTTATAACATTGTTTCAACGCTGTTTTTTGCTTTTTTTGTGTTGCAACATTGTTATGATGCATATTTTTTTGTATTTTTCATTTATTTTGTTTTTAGGCACTATGAACTATTTTTATGCAAAAATAAGGTTTTAGGCACTATGTGTTTTTTTGCTGCATATTTTTAGTTTTATATTTATTTTTAGGCACCAATTGATTTCAATCATTATTTTTGGCTTTGTCTTAGAAATAGGGTAGGTTATCTTGTTGAGATTGCATGTTTTCTGCAATCTGTCAGAAATGGTAGTTAGGCACCAGCATATTCGGTGCTATATTTTATTATGAATAATTAAATCAATCATCAAATTCTATCTGGTCGCCGATAGCGAATCTTTTCTTTTTAGCGAGTCCGCTTTCGATTTCAAAGACATATCTGCATCTCTTTTTTGGGATATATAGTTTCCATGTTCCCGGTTTCAGTATCCTTATCGGTACTGCGCCATATATTATGTCAACTATTTTCTTTGATTGGTCTATGAAAATCAGGTCCAGGCCGTATTGCATGAAAGGCATCCATATGGCTGCCCTGCTATTGCTCGGCGATCTCATCAGCATCCTTCCTGACTTGCTGAACATGAGGCCTTTTGTGTTTCTCAGAATTGATTTTGAATATATCACTTTGCCTATTGTTGTCTTTTTGCCTGCGTTTTTTATGCTTATTACCTTGCTGATTGTGATCACTCCTTTCCTGATGTTCTCTTTCCAAGATATCTTGCAAATACAAGAAAACCTGTGTGTCCCAGCATATCAGTCTTTGGCCTTATGCATTTATCGTGCTCCCAGTCTCTTATGATGCATTCCCGAAACATGATGTTTGCAAACCCGAGCTTTTTAAGCATTTCTATGGCTGATGTGCTCTGCTCTATGCATGGCGAATATATTGCTATACGGCCTCTAATCTTGAGGTTTTTCGTCATATGCGGGATTGTGTCTTCCGGCTTCGGCATATCAAGCACGATAACATCGAAATCTTTACTTTTTTCATCTTTTATGTCGCCTGGCTTTAATTCAACATTTTTCAGGCCCATATTCCTTATGTTTCCTGTGCATATCCTGTAATGCTTTTCGTTTTTTTCCCAGCTTACGACTTCTTTTGCTATATTTCCGAGATATGATGTAAGAAATGCTGAGCCGCATCCTGCTTCCAATATTTTTGTATTTTTTCCTATGCCGCAGAAGCTTATTATCATTCCGACATCTTTCGGGTGTATGATTTGCGGCCCGCGCCTGAGGCTTTTTGCCAGAAGGTCCCTGAAATCCGGTTCTAGGACCAGAAATTCATCACCGCTTGCGGTCTTGTATCTTTTTCCGTAATCCTTGCCTATTATGTCTTTTAGAGAGAATGCACCGTACTGTGAGTGGAATGTGCGCAGATCTATGTCTATCAGGTAGGAGTTTCCTGAATCATGCATTATTATTGCCTGATCCCCTTCTTTTATCTTTGCCATTTCTATCTTCCGAATCTTCTTTTTCTTTTTGAGAAATCATCTATATGTCTTTTGAATTCATCTTCTTCCAGTCCGGGCCAGAGCGTGTCTGTGAAGAAAAGCTCGCTGTAAGCTGACTGCCAGGTGAGGAAATCTGACAGCCTTTTTTCTCCGCCTGTGCGGATTATCATTTCAGGGTCGCTTTTTAAGGAAAGGTGTTTTTTGATGATGTCGGCATCTATATCTTTTGCATCTATCTTTCCTTCTTTTGCGAGCTGCACTATCTCTTTTACAGCATCTGTTATCTCTTTTCTTCCGCTGTATGCTATCGCGAAGTTTACTGTGAAACTTTTGTAGTTTTTTGTGGAATCTGTAATGTCTGCAACGGATCTTTGGATGTTTTCGGGAAGCATTTCCGTATGGCCTATGAAATTTATCCTGATCTTGTTATCATGGATGTCTTTCCTGAATTCTTCATCGGTCAACTCTTTTTCAAAAAGATCCATAAGCATGTCAAACTCTTTTTTTGGCCTGTTGAAGTTGTCAAGCGACAAAGTGTATAGTGTTATCTCTTTTATTCCTGCTTTTTTGCCCCATTCCATCACAGTTCTTACCTTTTTTGCGCCCCATTCGTGGCCTTTCCAGGGCTGAAGTGCAAGCCTTTTGGCAAACCTTCGGTTGCCGTCCATGATTATGCCGATGTGTTTTGGGGTGTTTTTATCCATAAGCGTGACCAGAATTGATATATTTAGAATAATATTACTTATTTATAGTTTTATATATGTTTGTCTTTTTTTGTTGTGAAGAATAGGTTTATATGTTTTGAGGTATAATTAGTGGTGAAATAAAGATTTATGGTTGTTTTTATATGGGAACTATCTCTCATGGTTTAAAAGAAGTAGAATATGATGATAATCTAGAAGATTTGTCCAAAGCCTCTAGTTTTTTGTCATCTTTAGCTGGAAAGACTCATGAGTTCTATCTGGATGTATTTTGTGACTGTAATGAGGTTCATAAACATCTTATAAATCTTTATAATACATCAGATAATGTGCAATATTTTAGAAA
>JAIVYO010000032.1:0-8251 GCA_048635405.1 Campylobacterales bacterium
ATCTCTCGAGGAGGAGGTCTATTATTTAGGTTGGATAATGGATTCAGATTTTATTATGGCAATGCATATAATTATCTTGTGAAGTATAATGAAGAGAGATATGTAAGTGGTTTTGTAACAAGGCAAGCTATGGAGATGCAACTTAACAACAGAATAAAGGAAGAGATGTTACAATGTGATTTGGTTGTATTGCAAGAGGTTGGTTTTGAGGTAGTTATAAAAGGACCAATGACAGTTGCGACAACAGTTGGGACAGATGATGTAAACATTGTACTTAATTATCCTTTGGAAATCACAAAAGGTGAGAAGCATAAGGACTTTACTAACTTCAGGCATACTTCTCTTCTAAAGCTTCATTTATAGATTCTAGCTTCGTATTTAAGCCGCTACTATATTTTTTATATATGCTGGCTATCTTTGCCGAGTCTAATTTTTTTACCCAAGAAGCATAATCTAATGTCTGGGCTGTTATATCTCTTGGAGTCTTATCACGCTTTAATTCAACAATAACAAAAGTTACGATAGATTTAGAAGGATTTGGCTCGTTGAATAAATCTCCAGCAATTAGCAAAGCATCTGCTTTTTCGTTAATACATAAATTGATTATATTTGAGAAAACATCCTGACAATCTCGTCTGTGTAATTTAGACATCTCACCTAAAGATTTGAAAGTCATACCTAAATGTAAATCCCCTGTATGGATTATTTTTACTTCCCTCTCCATATTTAGTATTAAAAGAGATGATATTTATAACTTTTCTTTTTAAATCACTTTTGCAAGATAAAAAGTAAATTATCCGTAGAACCAAGGAACACCATCCCTCTTTAATATAATCGATTTAAGACGCCCCCTTCCCTTAAACCATAACAGCGAGAACTCAACTCTACGCTCACATTCGTTCGCTTGTCCTCATTTCATTCGGAGAATATAACAAGTGCTTTTAAGGTTCCGCCTACGGCTTCACCCAAATTCTTGCTAATAATCAACATAAGTACAAGAACTTCTCAAAAGCACATTAGTTATATTCAATATTACTCAACCCGAATTTAAAAGATATTAATAAAGTCATAGAACTCAATAATTACATGGAAGAGTATTTAAAAAAAAGACCTCAAAAAAAGGTTTTCCAAAAAGAAGAAATTGATAATCTTAGAAATCAAGCCATTGATAAAATAAAATCAAAATTGCTGCCTGATGAAAAAATAATCAAAATCATATTAATCGGTTCATCTGTTAAAAATTCTTTTGGAAAATATGAACCGCCAGGATTTAGAGGCAGCTTATTTTCTGATTTTGATTTCATAGTTTTTGTTGATGATGATTTTGAAATTCCACAATGGCTTGATAAAGAACCCAACGGAAAACCTTTTCCGGATAACAGTATGAATTTAGCTTATCGAAATAAAAGATTCATTGAAGATAAATATGATGTTGAAGTATTTTTTATCAGAAAATCAAATATGCAGGATTCTAAAATTCAACAATTAGGTGAACTTGCAGGTATTCCTATGACTTCTGATACTAAACATAAACATTTTATCATTTATTCTAAAGATTGATGCGGAGCAGGTCTGCATTATACTGTAGCTTTATTTAACTCCATGATTTTTTCTTGCAGAAAAAATATAACATCCATATACCCTTAAAAAAATCAACCAACAACCTTCTCAATCTCTTTATTAGAAAGAACCCTGACGCTCATATTCTTCTCAAAATACTCCAGGCTGATATCATGATGCGCAGGATTCCACGACCCCACACAGTCTTTTGCAATTACGACCTCAATATCTCTCTGGAACGCATCAATCAGGGTAGTCCTGACGCATGCATGAGTATTTATCCCGGCAAGAATCAGGGTATCAACCCCCAGACCGTCAATGACCTTCTCAAAATCAGTCCCGAAAAACGCGCTGTACCTTTTCTTGACAATGGCGGTCTCGCCATCATCCCTATCCAACTCGCTTAAAATTTCAGCCCCGGATGTCCCTTCAACAGTTATCTTCCTGCCCGTCTTCTTATCATTAAGGTTGACATCAGACATATCAACCTTGTACTCCTGACGAATCCATATAACAGGTATTTTCCTATCCCGCGCAAAAGCCGTAAGCTTATTTATCTTATCAACAAGAGAAGCCTTAATGCCCTTTAAAGGCTCATCATAAAAGAAATCATTCTGCATATCGATGACAACAACCGCCGGTTTCATGAAGATTATTTAAATAAGAATTTATATAATAAGAACAGGTCAGTACATCATCAATCATAACTATTTGTCCGAAAAATACCTTCAAAAACAGGCACAGCCATAAAGTTATAAAATTCACTTCACTATAATAACTATTGGCGACTGATATGACAGAAGAACCAGAAATATTCACAGACAAGACAAAAACTGCAAGCATAGGAACCTACTGTGACACAAGTTACGCTATTCTGATCAGAAAACATCCTTTTGAAAAAGACATAGAAGTAGCGGTCAGGGTTTTTACTGAAATCGGACCTGAAGATGTTTACCAGGTTCTGGGAGAAGTAATTGGAGATATAAAACTGACTTCTTCAGAAACATTTGAGCAATATGAACAGAGCAAAGATAAAGAAATACTGCCCAGACCAGACAGAGGTATTGTAGAATACAAAGAATATACAAAGGCTTACGCAGACTGTATTGAAAATAAGCTAAAAGAAACAGGAGAACTGGAATAAATCAAACCTTACCTTCCCTCTCAACAGCCCTCTTAAACCCCTCAATATCAAGGCTCTCCCTGCAAAGCTTAGAAAGCACAGACATCCTTTTCATAAGAACCTCATCAAAAGCTTTCGGAGTAAAACCACCGGACTCTGCAATCTTGGTCCGTATCTTGCTAGGGACACCCGTACGCCTCAGTTCACTCTTGTTCTGGTCAAAAGTATAGATAGTATTCAGCCTGGGCACATCATTCTCCATCCCGCCGACCTCGCTTATCTCAGTTATCCTTCGCGACGTCTTCCCGCCGACATTAAGCCTCTGCTCCATAACGATAAGGTCAAGGGCACGAAGCATCACGGGGGGAACATCCATCGGTGGATTGATAGCTTTCTCAACAGTCTCACGCGCCGTGTTTGCATGCATTGTCCCCATGCACCCGTCATGGCCTGTATTCATCGCAGTAAAAAGAGACCTGCACTCAGGACCCCTCACCTCACCGACAATTATCCTGTCAGGACGCATACGAAGAGTATTCCTTAAAAGCATGTCCATATCAACAGGAGGATCAAGAGAAGTCTCAAGCCGGACAAGATTAGAGAAAGGCAGCCGAAGTTCAGGAGTATCTTCAATAGTCACAATCCTTGACCTGTGAGGTATAAACATAGACAAAGCATTCAGGAGCGTAGTCTTCCCGCACGATGTCCCTCCGGCAAACAATATGTTGGCAGGCCTGTACCCGAGACCGTCAATGCAGCACCAAAGAAACGCACAGGCATCTTCAGATAATGTGCCGGAATTGATAAGGTCGCATGCATTCATCACCTGCTTTTTGAACTTGCGTATTGTTATGGCAGGCCCGTTGACAGAGATGGGAGGAAGAACTGCATTCACCCTGCTCCCGTCAGGAAGCACGCCGTCAAGAAGCGGATTGTATGAAGACACTTTCTTCCCGTTGAAAGACGCGATATCTTCTACAATCTTTGTTGCCTCAGCAAGGGTAAGGCTCACATTGGTGTCGCACATGCCATACATGGCATGATATACTTTGACGCTCTCATGCGCCCCGTCAAACATTATCTCTTCTATATTATCGTCTGCAAAGAATCCGGAAAGCTTGCCCACAACATCATCAGTCACAATCTCATTGAGCGTATATACTATCTCACCATTGGGACCCCTGTATATAGCTGCATTGCCATAATTCGCTATCGCAGTATAATCCTTCCCCTCTATAAAAAACCTACCCCCAGGCCATACTCAATAATCAAAGCTGTTATGGAAAGTGCCATAGGCATGAGAAATACTGAATCAGCCAGATCACCTGTTATGACAGAGCTTGATACAGAAGAGACATATGACTGCGCAAAAAGGTATATGATTATAAACATAGGGATATCGACACTGAACATCCTTGACATCATCACTACAATTGCCGGGAGAAGGACTGCACCAAGAATAAAGACTAAAAAACTCTGCGTAGAAAGCTCTTTTTTGCGCTCCTGCCCGATGAAATATGCAGATTTCATATCCTTATAGAAACAGGCAAATATATCTGATATATTATGGTTATACTTGCTTGCGACACCTATGACTTTTGCAAGATATCTTGAGGGTCCGGTACTATATTTCCTGCCTGCAGAATAAGCAGCCAGCTCCATATTGTCACCCGCTTCAATCCTATCGATCATATACTTGAAAATACCCCGGCATTTCAGGTCGGACCTTGAAACAGCGCTCACCGAGCTTTCAAGAGAATGGCCATCCTGCAGCCTGTCAGAAATGATCTCAGCACTCTCAAATACAGACTTGTCAAAAGCCAGGCTCTGGGAAGATATATACGATTTCAAGACATAGGCAAAAGCTATGACAATAAAAAGATACATTTCAATCATGATGCCCACCATCCTGCAGCCTGATATATCCTGTCACAAGAAGAGATATGAATACGCATAACATAAGCACTCCATTGGCAAGCTCATCTGTTATTATCGTTATCGAAAAAGGACCATACTGCATCATGCTTCCCATAAGAAAAAATATGATTGTCACGACAGCCAGCACAGATACGTATGTCAATACATCAGATGCAAGAGTCACCTTTTTCACAAGGCCTTTTCGGCTCAGCTTCTCTTCTCGCTCAAGCGTATCTGCAAGGTTGCTGAAACTTCCTTTGACAGGCAGCCCTTCCTTAAGGCTCATCTGCAATATCGAAAGCACTTTCTTGAACGGCTTTGAATGTACTCCATGCATCTGCTTCTCAATCTCATCGCTGATGTATGAGCCGGACATGGATTCTTTCAGCACAGTATCAAATATTCTTGATATCCTCCCAAGCTTCTCATCAGCTATGGCTCTCATAGTCTCTTCTATACTTGCCCCTGAATCTATCATCAGCTGCATCAGCCGTATGGCGACCATCAGGTTCTTGTCCTCTGCGTGTGAAAATGACATGCCTATCTATTATTATATTCTATTCCACTGTATAAATAGCTTTTTATAAGAAAAAAAGGTATTCAATTAACGCTCAGCTTCTTGTATCCTAACTTCGCAAGATCATCCTCAATAGACTCATACCTCTTCCCTGATAGCTTGAAGCCTGCGATAAATACGTCATCAGTCACATCAGCCAGGCAGAAATCAGGCATCTCAAAGGAATCCATATCAGCTCTGTTATCAAACTCAAAATCAACAACGACAAGGCCTTCTAAAGAGCCCTGGAACACATCGATCTCAGCAGTCCTGCCATTGCACGGATAAAGATACCTTGTCTTATGTATCCTCTTCCCGCCAAGCTTCGCAATCTCATTGAATTCTATCTCATTAAGCGCAATAGTCTGCTCAACCTGGTACTCAGGATTATTCACATCCACTGGCTCTTTCTTTGTAATCTCAAAATTACCAGCAATGTTCCTTAATCTTAATGTCGGATGAGGACTCAACCCCGGGATATAGATATCAATAATTTCTTTTGACCTGCACCCTTCAAGACCTGAAGGAATATATTTTACCAGGTATGTCTTTTCAAGCTCTATCATAGTAAAGATTGCTTCAGAAACTATTTAAGATATTTCAAGAACCCTAACATTTTTTATACTTCAAAAACAATTTACTATATACAATATCATAAAGGTGTCTATTTTCCATGAAAAGGTCGCTATTATCTGCATTGGTTCTCTCAATCCTCTTCATATCAATATCAGTACCATCAGCCTATGCCACAGAGATAATCACTGAAAACAATGTGATTATTGCGCAGGGAGAAGTCATAGATGACGATCTTATAGTAATAGGTGAAAACATCCGGATATTCGGAAAAGTAAAGGGTGATGTAATCGCTATCGGAATAGATATAATCATTGATGACGGAATAGACGGCGACATAACAGCTCTTGGAGAAAAAATCAGTATAAAAGGAGATATAGGTGACGACCTCTTCGTGGCAGGAAGCGATATAGACATAGACGGTCCCGACCTGGATAACGCCATGGTTTTCGGAAGCGACATAAAGATAGGAAAAGATACAAACATAAGAAGAGATCTTCTCATCATAGGAACGATAATAAATATTGAAGGCATGATAAATAAGGACGCAAGACTATACGGAAACGATATCACCATATCTGGAGACATTGGCGGAAACGTAACAGTCGAGAGTGAAAGCCTGACCATACTGCCATCAACAGCAATAAGCGGCGACCTGAACTACACAGGCCCGGAAGAAGCAGATATCAATGACATGAGTTCTATAAAAGGCGACATAATATACAATCAAAAGATAAAGCCGCAAAAAAGCTATCTTGATTCAATCAAAGGCTCTGTATGGAGCATACTGCCACTCCTGCTTATAGGTTTCCTTATCATCTACTTCATGCCGGGATTTATAGAAAGGACAGATAAGATCATCAGGACAAGGACGCTGGCATCAATCATTTCAGGAATAACTGGGCTCATAATCATACCGATAGTATCCATACTCATGATAATTACAATAATAGGCATACCCATATCACTGATGATACTTGCACTGTACATCATGGGATTATACATATCAAAGATATTTATAGGCATAACTCTGGGCCAATACATCCTAAAGATATCAGGCAGAAAGAAACAGACAAAATACTTATGCCTTATTGTCGGGCTTGTATCCTTAGAGCTGCTCTTTATGATTCCGTTCATAAGCTGTCTCGCAAAGCTGATAGCATTGGTGCTGGGTTTTGGAGCGCTCATAATAGCAAGATATGAAATTCTGATAAAAAATAAGAAAAAATGATGATATAAAACCCTAAAGCCAAAAATATTATATATCTTACTTAAAAATCATCAAGCCATAATTTTTTCCCTTAAACTCTTTTAATTTTTTTTCGCCGTCCATAATAATAAAATGGTTTTTATCAATAATATTTATCCTGTTGCCTTTTTTCAAAAAGCTATAAATACTGTTCTTTAATGTTGCTTTTAAGCTTGAAGAATTGTAAATTAAGGTACCATCCCTATAATTAAATTTATTTAACAGGAATATGCCTCTGTATTCTGTAAATAAAATTGCGCTTCTTTGAACTTTTGATAATCTTACCATCTATTCCTTGAACAACATCACCATTCTTTAATCCCAACTTTGCAAAAAAAGATCCAGCCTTTATATTAGTAACCGATAAACCGTTTGCCTTGCCATCCCTGATATAAGGCCTTATTCTTACCTGAGATAATAGGTTGTGAACATTTCTCATTGATTCCTGTACAGCCGAGCGACTTACCATTATAGTATCACCTGCCTCGATTGGTTCTGACGTCAGGTATTTCTTTCCAGCTCTTAAGGCAGCAGCTTCTTCTATTGTCAGAATTTCATCCCTCTCCTTGACCCTAAGAATTACCTTACCTCTTAAAATCTTCTTGACAATAGCACCCTGAACACTATCACCCACCCTGTAAAGAGCTTGCTTTTTTTTGTCAATTTCTTCTATAACAGCAAAGGTATTCTGCCGATTGCCTGAAACTGTGCCCAAAAGAGCTAATTTTAAAGAAGTAGGCTGCAGGTTTTCAATCTTTTCTGTCCGTATTTCTTTAGAAACGTCCTCTCCAGAGCCAAAGATATTTCTTTTTAAAATCGGCTTGTAGTAATCAAAAGTGGGTCTTCTATGTCTTTCAACATCCGGTAAATGCTGTACTATAATGCCTTGATTCTTGACATTTTTGAGCTGCACTCTGATGATCATGTAGAAAAGCTCTACGCCAATAATAATAATTATGGCTAAAGCAAAAAGATTGAAAATTGTCTGATAATATTTTGGCATAGTGATATGAACTTAGCCGCCTTCGGCGGAACTTTTTTGACAAGATTGACAGGATTAACAAGATTTTTTTATATTCTTTATATCCAGAACATCCCGTCTATCCTGTCTAAAAAAGGAAATTCCTATACTATCAAGTTATAAGCTCATGGATACAATTACATATTTTCTTATGCTGTATTGAACTGGATAGAGGATAATTCATCCTCTGAAGCTCTCGATGAAATGCTTAAGAATTCAACCCCTACGACTTTGTCATTTTCATCATAATCA
>JAIVYO010000033.1:0-8190 GCA_048635405.1 Campylobacterales bacterium
GATATTTGTGGCTGAATACAAGCTCAAACTTCCTTCAAAGGATAATATAGGGAAATTGTTTGCAGGACAATGACAGCTGCTGCAATAAGAGAAAGAATGAGCATGATTAATATATTTATAAAGATAATTTAAACAAAAGTATTGTATCTGTCCCTTTAAGGTGTTGAATTCATGTCTGCAGAAGATCTTTTCATTTATCCTGACAGTCTGTATCTAATATTTTTGATTAATGCCCTAAAAGCAAAAGATGTTTATGATTTCTGTTTTTTTATGCCACCTCCTGATAAGGGACAGCTCAACAACAGTGATGATTTATCTGATCCTGATAAAGGCCGGCAGATATTGACTTCTTTTGATTTAAGTTTGTCATGTCTTGAAGAATGCGGTATCAATCCGGTATTGTCTGATTATAGGAGAAAGACAGAAGAGCCCGTATCAGATCCTTTTCATAGGACTGAATATACCGGTGTTGCAATCCTTACAGGTCCTTATGGAAAAAAAGATACATTTTTTTTAAGAGATAGAATTAGTATGTTAAATTAATTTTAAGAGATGCAAAAAGAAAATATTTAATTCTTATCAATAAGTGGCAAATATTATTAAAGTTATAAGGCTATAATATATTCAGGCAGATTGATAACTTTTGCGAATGGTGATATTATGAGTGGTCAAACAGGAACAGGTTCTGGTTTTTACCGTCCTGGCGACAGCGTTGTCAGAGGCAAAGAGTTTATGGCCACCGGGATGAAAGGCGAAGACCCTGAAGAAAGAGACAGGAGAATAGCTGCATTCAAAGAGACGCATGAAGACTTTTTCAATTGTTATGATGACTGGAAACAGAAAGAGGAGAATCTGGTTGCTGAAGTTTCTTACACAGCTGCAGTAATGATGCTTGAAAAACACAACATCCCCTCTATGGATCAAGATACTCTGCATGGCTTTTTAGAGAGCATATATGAAGAAACAGAACGCAAAGGCATATTTCTTTCTGCCATGATAAACACTCTCTATGAGAACGAAAGGATATCCATATATCCGCAGGGGCAGAAGATTTCATATATAGGCATGAACAATGAGGAAAAGGAAATCTTTATATGGGGCTGGCTTCACGATTTTGCCGGAATGAACATGAAAGGCGGAAGTATGGAGATAATGCAGGGTATTTCAGGCACAGGCATAGGTGAAGGGATGAAAGGCGGAATCATTAGCATTGATGATGCACATGGAAAAAAAGTTGATCCAGAAAAACAATTATCTTCAAACATAAAAGGCGGGGAAATATATTATAAGGGCAAACGTGTCTGGCCGTAAATGACATTTTGGAAATCTGCAAAGAGCAGGCTTCATGAATTACAGCTCTCTGTAATTTACGGTTGAAAATACAACAGGCAAGTCATTATTTAACCTTTCGTCACCATATATATCTTGAGGTGGAATAGATATGACGGCTTCCGACATAACAGGCATCACCGCTGCAGATATCGCATCAAGGGATATCGTATATATAGACAAGGATTCTGCCACAGGCGATGCGGTCACTGAGCTGAGGAACAGGGAACTGCACAACCTTCTCGTATGCTCAGGAAAAAGATATATTGGCATTTTCGGCTACAAGCAGCTTTTCAGGCTGTACGGAAAAGATATGCAGAAGACAGTGATAAAGCCATACATCTCAAGGCCTCCTTTGATTGCTCCCGAAACAACAATTCCCAAAATCGCAGATTACATGTACCGCCTTGATTCCAAGATAATTCCTGTAGGAAATGCAGAAAATGTTATAGGCATCGTAAGCGAATCCGACATAATGGATAAAGCTCTCCGGTCAGGGATGTTCAGAGATATAAAGGCAGGAGATATCATGTCGCCAAAACCGATTACCATGCGACATGACGAGACTCTTGGAAAAGCGCTCCAGCTTATGCGCGAAAATGACATAAGCCGTCTCCCAGTGCTTGACACGGATGAGAAGCTTGCAGGGATTGTGGAATCTAAAGACATAATCAAAAAGATCCTTCTGGAAAAAGAAAGTTATGGCGAGCTTATTGAGATCTCTCCTTCGCAGAGAGGCTCAACAGTCGAGGGCGAAGCCTATGCGCCTTCAGAGGTCTCAGACAGGGATGTAAAGATATCGGCACTGATGAAGACGGAAATGATTGTGGGAGGGCCGGAAGATTCAGTTGAATCCTTTTTTGCGCCCCGGGATACAGGACAGGTGTCAACAGTCCTTATTGAAGAAGATGGCAGATTAATCGGCATAATTTCTCCAAAAGACATTGTGCGCCACATAAGCGCTCTTGCTGAAAAAAAGAGAATGCTTGTATGGATATCAGGCATAGATGATCTTGGCCTCTATGATTTTGATATAAGGGAACTGTACCGCATGATTGGAGAGACAGCTTCAAAGCTTTCAAAAAAGACAGAGATTAATGCATTTTCAGTCCATGCCAAAAAATATAAAGATTCAGGAAAAAGAATGAAATACAGCTTAAGATGTCGGCTTTCCACAGCAAAACAAATCTTTGTTGCAGGTCATGATGGCTGGGACATACGTGATGTATTCGGTCAGCTCATGGACAAGATAGAACGTCTGGTGATCCAATCATGGGACAAGAAAAGAGGGGATATGCAGGACAGCCGCAGGAAATATGTTTATTTTGAAGGAGTCGATTAAGATGCCGGAACATGTAAAGATCTCAGAAGTGATGTCTAAAAAAGTCATCGTAGTGGATATTGATGAAACTGTCCAGAAGACAGCAATTATCATGAGGGAGAAAGATATATCAGGCCTAGTTGTCATTGAGGATGGAAATGCGGTAGCGGTAGTCACTCTTGACGACATCGTAAAAAAGGTTGCGGCAGAGAATATTTCACCAAGAGATGCTAAAGTGCGCGACATAATGAGCTCAAGCATAATAACGGCGCAGGATGATGAGTCTCTGACAGAGGTAGCAATGAAGATGGCAGCGAATGATATATCAAGAATGCCAGTTCTTGACAGTGAAGGAAATCTTTGCGGTGTAGTCACCAAGACAGATATGCTTAAGACAATGCCTGCCCTTGTGAATTACCTGTACGAGAAAGAGACAGAAAAAGAGATAGCCCCGGCGCCGGAAAGAGTCACGGTTGATGGCATCTGTGAAGACTGCGGCAACCATTCAGACGAGCTCAACAAAGTCGATGAAAAATGGATATGCCAGGAATGCGAAGAGCTGAGAAATGTCTGAATCTTATCATAAAGCATCAAAAAGCTTTTATCTGTTCTGCTTCAATTTCTCTAAAACCAAAAGAGTGATTAACAATGCAAAACATAATAATAGGTATAACAGGCCTTGCAAGGTCAGGCAAGGACACAGTAGCAGATTACATCGCAGAAAAGCACAATTTCAAAGTATTCACCATGAGCGACACGCTCAGGGGCGAGTGCATGAAACGTAATCTTGAAATCACAAAAGACAACCTGTCCCTTATCGGCGATGCGATGAGAAAAGAGTTCGGCAACGACATTGTAGCTGTAAAGACGATAGAGAAGGCAGGTAATTTTCCAAGGTCCATAATCACAGGAGTCAGGAGCCCCGAAGAGACAGATGTCTTCAAAGATCATTGCCCCGGTTTCATCCTTCTTGCGATTGAAGCTCCTGACAGCATCAGATTCGGCAGGCGCACAGAGAAAGACCCGGACACAGAAGCCGGCTTCTTCTCCCGCGACGAGAGAGACATGAAGAACAAAGGCATGGGCGATGTCATAGAGATGGCAGACCAGGCAATAAAAAACGACAGCACCCTTGACGAGCTTTACAGAAAAGTTGACAGGTTCATGGACAGCATCAATCTATAAGAAGCATTATCCTTTTTTATCTGTGGCACCATAATTAATCTCATGCCAAAACAAAATATCCTGATGGTCGGCTGGGGCTGGCCTCCTAAGATGGACGGCGGCCTCGACACCCATGTATATAATCTTACCCTAAACCTTTCAGCAAAAGACGATATGAAAATAGGCCTTTTTCTCCCAAAGATCAATATGCCAAAAACAACCCAAAAAGGAAATCTGAAAATACATCCTGTAAGCATTAAGATGCAATGCAATACTATAGATAATCTCATAGCCTCAGTAAAAAGATACAACCGTAAGATATCAAAGACTGCCCAAAAGCCCGACATCATACATGTCCATGACTGGCTCGGCATAGAGGCAGGCATAGCACTTAAAGAACGGTTCAGCATACCTCTCGTCCTTACAATCCATTCTCTTGAGTACATGAGATCTGCAGATGACAGCAGCAATTCAGAAGGAATAATAGATAATATAGAAACAAAAGGCATGGCTGAGGCAGATATCATAATTGCTGTGAGTGATTTCATGAAAAAAGAGATTGTCAGAAAATACAATATTGATGAAGATAAGATAATGGTCATACCCAACGGCCCGACATTCAAAAACCCAGGAAAATCTTCACAGAAAGAAAAAGGTCTTGTCGTCTACTGCGGAAGGCTCACAGGCCAGAAAGGCGTGGAATACCTGCTTCTTGCCGCAAAAGAGGTCCTGAAAAAAAACAAGAAAACACAATTTGTAATAATAGGCAAAGGATATCTTGAAAGACAGCTAAAAGACCTCGCATCTCTTTTAGGCATTGATGACAGTGTGAAATTCATAGGCTTCACAGAAGCAAAAGAAATCCAAAAATATTACATGAAAGCGGAAGCAGTAGTATTCCCTTCAGTCTTTGAACCATTCGGCATAACAGTCCTTGATGCACTCTCATGCGGCGCGCCTGTGATAACGACTGAGAACGCAGGCATTGCCGAGGATCTCAAAGACAGAAAACATCTTCTGAAAGTGAGGGAAAGGGACTCAAAAGACCTTGCAGAAGCAATGATATCCCTGCTTGATACTCCTTCCTTAAGAAAGACATTGTCAGAAAACGGGAAAAAGGCATCGGAAAAGTATTCATGGAACAACATAGCATCTAAGACAAGAGGTATCTATATGAACCTGCTGTAAGTGAGTTCATCAGCTATCCTCTTGCGCCGTATGAAATTAGTAAGGCTGCCATATTCACTTTTTATAAAGCCTGCTGTAAGGTTTGCAACAACACCTATAGTAAAACCGGCAAGAAGGTCATTGCCAGGTATGATATAAAAATAATCCGCTCCGGACTGTGAAATTTCATATACCATGTCACTGCATCCTGCAGCATATGCATATACGCTTTCAAGCATGCTGATTTCAAGACAGGATATCCCTTCTTTAAGCCCTATAAGGCCCGCACCGATCTTCAGCGTATCTATCATATGTTTTCTGCCCGCCATATCTATGTTGGCGCACATGCCCTGCATATAAGAAAGAGACCACTATAGGAAGTTAATATTGAAAACTTTTTATGCCGATATATCAATATATTGCCAAACCCAAACACTTATAAATAGCAAAAGTATATAAAGGTTTACGTTAATTTTAGAAAGCTTTATAAGAATTATGACATTTCGCTTATAAAAGCATTTGTTTTTCATCAATAATTTTATAAAGTTACTTATGATAAGAAGAATATAAACGATAATTACTGTGGGGGGATGATTATGAGTGAAATGAAATGCAAAGACTGCGGATATGATAAATTCAAGAGAGACACGACAAAAGGAGAGCTTATATGTCTCAGATGCGGCACCATGATGGAGATAGATGATGTTGACAGCTCACCTGAATGGAGAGCTTTTGATGTCGAGCAGAAATCCAAAAGGACAAGGACCGGTGCCCCCATAACTTTCACAAAGCATGATAAAGGTTTTTCTACAGATATAGGAAACAGCTCAGCTGAGCTCTATAAGGTTCCGGTAAAGAAAAGGGCGCAGTATTACCGCCTGAGGAAATGGAACAAGAGGCTTACAAAGTCAAAAGACCGTAACCTGTCATATTCTCTTTCAGAACTGGTAAGGCAGATATCATATCTTGGCCTTAACACCAGCATCCATGAAGAGGTCGCAAGGCTTTACGAGAAAGCTGTCACTATGGGCCTTGTAAGAGGCAGGTCAATGGAAAGCATAATCACAGCACTTATATATGCCATAGCAAGAGAGCACGGCTCTCCAAGGACTCTGGCCGAGCTTTCAGCAGCATCCGGCATAGAGAAAAGAGAGATAGGAAGGGCATACAGGTACATCTGCCGTGAGCTGAACATAAGAATACTTCCGGCAACAGCAAAAGAATATATACCAAGGTTCGGCTCCCTTCTGGGCCTTTCAGGAAATGTCCACGCCAAGGCAAAAGATATACTTGACAAGGCAGCTGACGAGGACATAATCTCAGGAAAGGGCCCTACAGGCATCGCAGCATCAGCCCTTTACATAGCGGCTGTGCTTTGCGGCGAGAAAAGGACACAGAGAGACATCGCAGATGTTGTCGGCGTCACAGAGGTCACGATAAGGAACAGGTACAAAGATCTTGTCGAGAAGCTGGGCATCGAAGAGGAAGTCGAGAAAAAGGCTGCCGAAAGCGAGAAGCACAACATGCAGGCAGACGACGAGGCTGTGGCTTGATTTTTTGGCCTTTTTATTCTTTCTTTAATTTTTATTCATCTTTTTCTGAATCTCATCATTTATTTCTTTATTTTCACCACCATTATATATTTAAATTTATGTATATAATTCACCTATGTGATTAATATAGGTAAATTTAAAAATTCAGAGATTAATGATCTACTTTTAGAACTTAATCTTAAAATAAGTGATATAACAGCAGATATGATAGATCCTGATAAATCAAAAAATTGTAAAAAAGTACTGATGAAGTATTTTAATATTGATGAAACATCTTACAATAAGTTAGAAGATCTGATGCCTAAATGTATTGGGGAACTAAAGAATGAAATATATAACTGTGTTCTATCTCGAAGATTTCCAAAAGATTACTGATCGATTTCTAATAGTTTCCCTCACCTATTCAAATAAACATGCGCACTGCCGAAGAATATAGTAAGTGTCCCGGGCCGTGTCCCGGTGATAGAGCTTATCTTCTCTAAAATTGTAGCGAAAGCATAAGCATTGGCAGGAAACGCGTTCTTGACATCATGCGACCTCATATGCGCTGTAGCATGCAGTTCCCAGACATCATCATACTTATTATACCGCGGGAAAAGCTGGTAGTCAATAAAGCACGGGACTTCGCTCACTTTCTTGAATATCTTGGGATCCGGCAAAGAGATAAGTATCCTTCTTGACGGCTCCTTGTTCCTGATGCTCTCCTCAACCTCGTTTGCGACTTTCAGTATCTGCTTGACCTCGTAATGCTTCTGGATAAAGTACCCGTATGTATATTTCATCCCTTCCTCGCCGGATTTCTTCCGGATGTTGGATATCTTGCCGTTGTCAATACCGACAGTGAGATCTTCGCTGAAATAAGTGTTCGCATATTTTCCAAGATACTGCTGCACCTCTTTTGAGTCTTTGAGCCACGCCTCAGGCCTGTACCCGCAGGGTACCATATCCTCAAGCGGGTTCTCTATATGCACACTGACATTGAGCAGTTCCTTTGTATAAGAAAGCCTCTCGTCCGCAAGGTCCTGCTCAAGCCCTGCGCACATGACAGCATCCAAAAGCAAGGGATACGCCTTTGCGATAGACGGTGCCAGAATAGAAGTAGAATAATGCGTCAAAGCCTCATACAGCCCATCAGTCATAATAGCGTCAGTGATAGATATGTTCATCGGCTCCTTGCCGAATCTCCCGGGATCAAAAAGCACAGAGGATTCAGCATTCCCGTCTCTTTTTATCTCCAGGCAGACAGCATTCTTCGGCTCCTGTATAGTAAAATGAACAGCTTTAGTAAGCACATCAACATCATCAATGCCCATCAGGTCAACAACAGCTATTATCTGCTCACGAAACCTCTCGATAGCCTCAGCAGGTATATTCTTAAGATATGGCGTCAGACCTTTCGATCCGATAACTTTCCTGTCCTCATCAACCCCGTTCCGGTGCAGGTTAAGTATAGTGTTTCCCGACATATGCCCGGAAGAGTCCTTGCCGAAAAGTATTATATACCGTATATTTGGGTTTGATATAGTGTTGACGACAACTTTTTCCACCCCTATATTAGCAGTCACAACAGATCCTGCCATTGCCGCCCCTGCCTCAAGCGCAGCCTGTATAGCATCCTTGTCAGGCACCGGTATGACTACAGATACAGGAGATAGC
>JAIVYO010000034.1:0-7840 GCA_048635405.1 Campylobacterales bacterium
GGCAGGTTTATTGAATTTGCAACCCAGTAAGCTGCGGGGCATTAAACCCAGAAAGGAATAAACAAGCCTGAAGCGGGCTTCAGATGGTGCGGAATCTAAGACTCCTGCCGCCTCTCTGCGAGGAAGCCCGGGCGTATTTATGACACTCAAATCCTGGAGTTAAAATTCCAAGAATCCATGGAATTGCAATGCAATCCCAAGCTTTTCAGGAAACCTGAAAATCCAGCATAGCTGAAAATAACGCTGAAGCCGCGCATATGATTGGATGCCATTCGCTTTCGCCCAGGCGGCAGTCTTCTGCAAGCACTAAGGCATTAAATCTAAATAGGAATAAACAAGCCTGAAGCGGGCTTCAGAAAGCCCGGGTATCTAGCAGGCATTCAGCAAAAGCTGAAGCCTAGCTTTGATTGTTTAGCATATGTTTGAATGATGGGCCTGATAACCTAAGTAAAGCTCATATAAGTACATGGAATATGACATTTCTATTTCAATTTTGACCCAAAAAATGAACTTGTTTTGATGAAATATTAAGATCAAGAGGGATTATTCACCCAAAATCAAAATTACATACATTTAATATATAATTTTACTCGTAAACTAGTATTTTTATACTATAAAAAGAATTAAAAAAAGTGTTTTTGCCTCTTTTTTGCCTACGGCTTAGAGGGGGACATTTTTTTTGCCATATAGCATAAATTACAAAAATGTAGTACTTTCATATAAATTATGCTCATATTTATTTAAATTTTACCTTTAAAAACATCAAATTCACAGATAAATACTGAAGTTATGCTTTATTTTTAGGTTTATCTTCAGGTTTATTGTTCTGTTTTGGAGCTATTTGGAAGATTTAACATGTTTGGAGTGGTTTGTCTTCTTTGTAGAGGCTTAATCTTTGTCTCTGAAGAGGTTTTCTTCTTTAATTCATCCTTTGCTTGTTTCTTATTTTTATTGCCGGATATAGAGTCATATTTTGAGCTTGTCCCGGATCTATGTGTATTTGGTTCTGGTTTGTCTTTTGGTGTTAATGATTGTCTTTTTGGGGCGGAGGGTTCAGGTTTTATCTGTGATGTTTTTTGTTTGTTTTTGGAGTCGGATGTGTGATGATTTAGTATATTTTTCAACATGCCAAACCCTATATGATGTTCATGTTTTGGATGCTCGTCAGATATTTCTTCTGATTGATCTGCACTATCTGGCTCTTCGGCTGTGTCTTCGGATACATCAGACTTTACTTCGTCTTCAGGTACTTCAGGATCCGCTTCTGTTTTTGGGGAGTCCTGTACAGCTGTGTCTTCGGATACATCAGACTTTACTTCATCGTCAGGTACTTCGGGATTCGCTTCTGTTTTTGAGGGATCCTCTTCTGCTGTGTCTTCAGATGCATCGGATTTTGTATTATCTTCAGGCACATTAGGATCTGCTTTTGCTTTTGTTTTATGAATCTTGGGCCTGACTATGTCTTCTGAGAGTCTAGGCTTCTCTACATCTTTGTACATGTCAGATATGTCTTTAGAGCCAACATTGCCCAGCATACCAAAAGGATTATCGCCGGTTCTCTTATGCAGCCGTATAAGGGATTCAACATCACCTAGCTTGTTTTCAATACCTTCCAGCCGATGGACTGGTGAAAGACTGCCTTCTATTGATTCCACACGGGAATTAAGATCAGACATTGCCTTATTCAAATCATCAACCTTGGAGTCTACTGTTGATTTCTCAAACATGCGTTCAATACCAGACATCTGTTTTTTCAATAAAGTTATATTATCTTCAATTCCTGAAAGTCCTGAACTATTTATGTTTGATGAAGCATTGTTCGTGTCAGATATCTTTTTTGTGATAATGTTCAATAAAGATGCAAGGCGGACATTTCGCTCTTTGATCATTTTTTTTTCAGAGATCAATTTAGAAATCATATTATCTTTGTCTTCATCATTATTTACTACTGGATTTTGTTCAGTATCTTCAGACATAAAAAAACCATTATCTTATATCAATATCTGTCAAACAGACCAAAAAATCTGTCAAGAATCTTGTCTTTGGCTATCTGCTCACCAGTAAGGTACGCTGCAATCTCTGAAAATTGCCTGCTTATCTTAGAGTACGGTTTTGCGACAGATATAGGTATCCTGTTATGCAGACTCTTGAAGATGTCATTATGCAATGAAATTGAGGCTATCACCGGAAGCTCGGTTATATTCTCAATCTCAGATATCGTAAGCTCGTGCTTATTATTCTTTTTCATGTTGACAAGGAGACCGATATTCTTCAGGTCAAGATCATCTGCAATCCGCACGCATTTGACAATATCAACCACAACAGGAAAATACGGTGTTGTAACATAGATTACCTCATCACAGGAACGCATCCCTGCGATAGCTTCCCTGCCAAAACCAGGGGCGCAATCCAAAATGATAAAATCTGTATCAGAGTACTCTTTCTTTATACGGTCAATAATAGTCTTGAGCTTTGTCATATCAAGGCCATCAAGATCCTTTAGGGAAAGCGAAGATGGTATTATCTTTGCACCGCTGGGGTGCGTATATACTGCCTCTGATATATCTGACTCTTCTTTGACAAGATCATTCAATGTTATGGAATGATTATGTATCCCCATATAAAGACCAAGATGAGGCGTTGTTATATTGCAGTCTATAAGGATTACTTTCTTGTTATACCTTGATGCAAGGACGATGCCTAAGTTTGAGACAAGGGTTGTCTTACCTACACCACCCTTTCCAGAAACTACAGATATTACACGCATATATTTATTATGGTTATTGAGGTATATAACATTTAATACAAATGTAGTATAAAAGTACTATTGTCCTGCTGGACGCAAAGCTGAAAAGTTTTAGCTATATAAAAACCAAACTATCATAGCAGAGGACCCATGCGATATAATTTTGTGCCGCAGGTCGGACAAACGCCGGCTGTTGCAAGCCTTCCATTCTTCAAAGTAACAGACTTAGGTTTCTTTATCTTTTTTGTTTCATTGCATTTGACACAGTATGCATCTACCATAATAATCACTTCAACTCCTTATCTTTCTCTGAAAACTTAAGAGGACATAAGACATCTACAAGCTGGCCTTCATTAGGTATCACAATCGGCATGGAATCACTTTTAAGCTTGTTGTTAAGAGTATAAAAATAACTTAAAAAATCTTTCTCAGTGGAAAAAGAAAAGAAAGTATAAAGCATGCGAATAACGATGTCAGCTTCATAGCGCTTGCAGAACGGGATAAGGTTTGATATGAAAACATACAGCAAAATGTCGTCAAAAATGGTTGAGCCGTTGCGTTTTATTGTATTGAGGTCTGACTGGTACAGATTTTTTATGGGAGCCATGTCAAATAAGACTGTGGAATTTTCTTTCATGAATTTGTGTATATCAGGGATTGTCTCAACAATAAAACTGTTTAGAGACCATCCAGGCACATCAGATTTAAGCTTATGGCGTTTAAGGATATAAGACGGGATCCATTCAAAATCGGAAACCAAACCTTTCTTGCCTCTTTTCAGATACCCTTTCTCTAACATGGCCTCAAATAACGGCTTGTCAAGGCTTGTTTCCTTATGATAAAGATAATTTGTCCTGATACCCCATGCACTCTGTATCCTGAAAAGAGAAGTTCCCTCATTGCTGCCGGCACAGCAGATCCAGATAAGCCAGAAATTGTTGAAGTCAAAAAGGTCTTTCATAAAAATTCACACATATTATTTTATTTTCATGGCCAAAACAGGCATATAGTACATTATACAAAGGTACTATATATTTGTTAGCTCAAAAATATGGTTGTTTTTTAGGGAATTTATGAAAAAAGAAGTGAATATCTGTTGAAGATAAAAATATTATTTTTTAATAAAATAATGAGTTGAAAATAAGGTTAAAAATTTACATATTTTTATCTGTCAATATCAGGATTTTTACACTTTGTTTTTAGATCAATGTTGCAAAAAAATCAAAAGGCTTATTTTTGTCTAATATATTTGAAAACATAAAGACAAAAATATTTGCAAACTGTGCAAAATCATATAAAAACGGTATGGGTTAAGGTAGTTTTAAAAACTGTGTGTTTTACAGAAAAAGCAAAGTTACTGAGACTTATATCAGTAAACTCTGTTTTATATTTTATGGTTCATTTTCTTTTCTTTGCCGGTCTTCATATCTCTTAACATGAATGTCTTTGATTCTTTCTCTTTATCTCCGATGACAGTGATGTAGTCAAACTGTTTTTTGTTGGCATAATCAAACTGTTTCTTGAGATTTCGTCCTGTGAGATCAATCTCCGCTGTGAAACCATTTTTTCGGAAAGATTCTGCAATCTTTTTTACATAAGGCCGGGCTGCATCATTTACAGGTGCTACAAATACAGATTTTGCTCTCTGCATCTTACTAAAGGCCCCGTTCTGCTCAAGGACTTCCATAAGCCTTTCCATGCCGCCGCCGACGCCTACTGCAGGCATATCTTCTGTGCCGTAGATTCCGACCAGGCCGTCAAACCTGCCGCCTGCGAAAAGTGATCCTAGTTTTTCTGAGTTCTTATCAAATGCCTCAAAGGCAATGCCTGTGTAGTATCCTATACCTCTTACTATGCTGAGGTCAAGAATATAGTTCTTATCATTTCCAAGGCTTGCGAAAAGACTTTCAAGAGCGTTTATAGACTCTGTTATGTCTGCATTGCTCTCAAACTCTTTTTTCAGTTTAGGTATCAGGTCTTTCGCTTTTCCTTTTCTTCCGAGAATCTTGAGAAGCAATTCTGCCTGTTCCTTTGATATTCCTGCTTTCTTGAATTCTGCCAGGATGCTGTCTTTTGATAATTTCGGTATCTTGTCTACTGTGCGCATGACATCGCTGTAACGTCTTTTATCTATTTTTAGATACGCGAATATGTTTTCCACAAGCTTTCTGTCGTTTATCCTGACCTCAAGATCAAGGCCCAGCTTTTTCATGATCTCTGATGAGACTGCTATTATCTCCGCATCTGCAGTTATTGAATCTATGCCGAAAAGCTCGACATCCCACTGGGTGAAGCACCTGTACCTGCCTTTCTGAGGAGCGTCATACCGCCAGGCGTTGCCTATCGCGTACATCTTTATCGGTTTCGGCAAGCGCATGTTTGCAATCATCCTTGCTATGCCGCAGGTGAGGTCAAATCTGAGCGCTAATCTCCTGTCTGCCTTGTCTTTGAAGTCGTATACCTCGTTTAGGTTGTCTTCCCCTGCCTTTGCGGCTAAAGTCTCCCACATCTCAAGCTCTACCGGGGCGACTTCTGTGTAACCGTAGCTGTCAAGGACATTCCGGATTACTGAATATATCCATTTCCTGCGCTCCATCTCTTCAGGAGCGATGTCTTTCATGCCTTTAGGGGGCTGGTATATTGCCATAGATAACACCTATAATTAACATATCTCATTTATATTTGATTGCCCTGCATCAGGGCATTGAAATCTTTGAAGCTGTATCTGTCTGTTGACCAGCTCTCCTTTGGAAAGCGCTATTGTGAAAACATTCACCTTTTTTCATATTCATGCACCTCTTCTAATAGACATTATTGAGTCTATGACTATAACTGCGTCTTCTGACATGTTCTTTTCCCTTATCTTCTTAGGTATGGAAATACGGCCTTTAGGGTCCATAATCTTGTCAAAGACATATCCTGAAACTGAGAATCTTACCGGACCAGAGTTTAGGCTGTATCTTTTCCTTACAGATGCGGGGATTACTGATCTTCCCTTGCGGTCGACTGTTGTCATAATTTTAGAACTGGCTGAGTCTCCTATGAAGGTATTCACCTTTTATGAAAACATTCACCTTTCATCATTATCGACCTTGTTAAGTATTAAACAGATTATGATTGCTGAGCTTTATAAATGGAAGTGGGAAAAAAGGGTGATTTAACCATTTTTATCTGAGGCTATTCATCAGGTCTTGATTAACGATTTTTTCACCATATAGACAGAAAGCTTTTTTGCCAGGGTTGACAATGGCATGCTCTGGAGCCATATCTTTCCCGGACCTTTCAATGTGGCAAGGAACAGGCCTTCGCCTCCCAAAAATATGTTTTTCAGGCCTTTCACCCGGCTCAGGTCATATGTCACTGTAGGCTCAAAGAACGCTATGTGGCCTGGGTCAATTTTCAGCATCTGGCCTTCTGTAAGATTATACTCTGTCAGCTCGCCTGCAACCTCAAGGAAAGCAGTTCCCGGGCCTGTGACTCTCTGCATGATAAATCCCTCGCCTCCGAAGATTGCTGCGCCCAGCTTTTTCTGGAACTCTATACTGAGGTTGACAGAGTTTTCCGCGACCATGAATGAGTCTTTCTGGCAGATCAGGCTCTGGCCCTCTTTGAGAGACATAGGGACTATCTTTCCCGGGAATTCTGATGAGAATGATATTGTTGCCGGACCGCCTGTGCTTGTGTATGTATTCATGAACATGGACTCGCCGCCAAACATCCTGCCAAGGCCTTTCATCATCCCGCCACGGGCGTTGGTCTTCATCTCCACATTAGGGCTCATCCAGGACATGCCGCCTTTCTCGGTAAATACTGATTCGCCGTCATTGAGCTCCATGTCGACGACCTGCATCACGCTGCCTCGTATCTTGTATTTCATATTTATCACTTAGTTGCCTTTTCTCTCGTGAATGCATCAAAGATTGTATCTACTGTCTTCTGCGTCTCATTCGTTGTCATGGTCATCTCTGTGAGGGCTGACTTGAGTTCGTCCAGAGATGTCTTTGATACGGCCTTATCTGTCGCTGTCAATACTTCCTTCGGGAATGAGTCAAGCCTTCCTGCGAGACCTTCCTGTGCCTTTTTAAGGCTGCTTATCTCTTTTCCGAGATTTATGATATTTATGTTGAGCTCTGCCATCCTCTTGTACATGAGCTTTGCGTCCGTGTCATTCATATTACCATCTCCTGTTCACGAAGTATGCTATGCCTCCTATGAACCAGAGGGCGACTACATCAAAGGCCAGAGAGTTGTAGTCTACATATGCGCCACTTGATGCCGATATCGGTGCGAAAAGAAGCATCAGGAACGAGACAAATACGAGGGCTACCAGGAACGGGTGCTCTTCCATGTACATTATCAGGGTCTGTTTCATAAGAATCACTTGTATTTAATTGGGGGTTTTGATTTATATTTGTTTTCGGGTCTTGAGATGAGAAAAACTTAAATCCTTGCGGCACCAAACTGATGCCATGGGACTCTTTGATGTTGAAAATACGCTTATAGCGGACGAAAACATGCTTATGGAAGAGTATGTGCCTTCCGAGATAATGCACAGGGACGGGCAGACGCAGGAAGTTGCTAATGCCCTGAAGCCTGCAACTGTGGGCAGGTCAATATCAAATGTGTTCCTTTTCGGCGATACCGGTGTGGGGAAGACCTCTTTGACGCGATGGATGTTCCGCGAGCTTGAGAAGCACGGGTCCACCAGAGTGAAGACTGTATATATCAACTGCTGGAAGCGGCCTACAAGCCATGCGATACTTACCGAGATACTGCTTAAGCTGGGAGTGTTTACAAACCTCAAACAGCCTAAAAATGAGCTTGTGGACAATCTTGAGAAGCACTGCCAAAAGAATTCCGTGTCTTTGATTATAGCACTTGATGAGGTTGACCAGCTAAATGATGAGGAGATACTCTATACTTTCTCGCGCGGGAATATAGGGCTGGTGCTGATATCAAATGATGCTTATGCGTTCATGGATACTGATGCAAGGATAAAGTCGTCCCTGAATCTGCGGTCTGTTGAATTTCCTAAATACTCGGCAGATGAGCTGTCATCAATATTGAAGAGAAGGGCAGAGCATGCGCTTGTGC
>JAIVYO010000035.1:0-7723 GCA_048635405.1 Campylobacterales bacterium
CCTTTGATGGAAGAATTGCGGGAAGTTTGCGCCGGATACGGGCATATTAATATTATTCCCGACATTGACGGGAAGATGAGACGAGTCCCTTTATTCATCAGATATAATGATGAATATGTCCCGCATTTATCCCTTGCTGTAGCTTTAGGAGAGCTTGGTATTCCCCTAAAGGAAGTCAGGAAAGAGAAGCATTCTATTAAATTAGGGGCGAAAATAAATGTTCCCGTTGATGACCAAAGATTCTGTCTTATCAACTACCTTGCTCCCTGGGGCAGGGCTTTTAAACATTATTCTTATTCGGATGTTGTGCGTTCCTATTACCAGATAAAAAAGAAACAGCCTCCCCTTTTAAACCTTTCCTTATTTAAAGATAAAATTTGTTTTATCGGGCTTACTGCTACAGGAACGCATGATTTAAGAAGTACTCCTTTACAGAGGAATTATGCTATGGTTGGTGTTCACGCTAACATGGTTAATTCTTTTTTGCAAAACAAATTCTTGCGCTGTTTGGGAAAATGGTCCAATTTTTTCCTTGGAGTTTTGTTAATATTGGCGGTGTTATATATCGTAAATCTAAAGAAGTATCCTATAGTAGTTAATTTTTGCCTTTATATGGGGTTGGTTCTTGTCTGGATTATATTTGTTGCTTTAGCTTTTGTGCTTTTTGGTGTATGGATAAAATTAGTTTTTCCTTTGGCTCTTTCTCTTTTCCTGTATTTGGGTATTACCGGCTATAAATTTATCATAGAAGAAAAAGAAAAAAGATGGATCAGGAAAGCTTTCTCGCATTATGTGTCAGGAGAAATCATGGAGGAAATCTTGAAAGACCCTGCCAAACTTCAATTAGGCGGAGAGAGAAGGATTATTACTGTTTTATTCAGCGATATAAGAGGATTTACCACTTATTCTGAGAAGAGGAGGCCGGAGGAGACGGTAAGTATTTTAAATGAATATTTGGATGCCATGACAAAAGTAATTTTTAAAAATAAAGGGCAATGTTCTTGTCTTTGTACCATCATCAAAGCTTATCTTTTGTCAAGAAGACCTGCTATTTTATTGTCTTTGTACGGACTTCCTGTAAGAACGCTGCTTACAGCTGCTCCAATAGCAATATCATCAGTTACTGCACCAGTAACAGTCGTAGTTGCAGAAGTTCCGCCGGAAACTGTTCCGCCAATCTGCGCCAAAGCTGCACCTATATTTATTGCACCCACAATGTCCTTAGCGATACCAGCCGCGTCAGTTCCCTGTGAACCAACAACAATTGTTGACTGGACGCCATCGTCCGTTGCGAAAGGTGCCGGGTAGTTACCCAGGTCAGCAGCAAGGGCTCCACCCATAAGAGTGGCGCTCGTCAATACAGCACCAACAAGTGCTGTTCCGATTTTCCTTATTTGCATTTTATTTCACCTATTTTTTTATTTGTTCAATAAAAAACCTTACGATCCTGCAGAAGATAGCAAGCACTCCTACAAAATCAACTGAAACAATATTATGGGGGGGTATATATATACCTATCTGGAAACAGTTCCACAAGCAGTAAACACACAGACACATACATGCTAAAACAGCATAATAAAGTTCAATCAGCTTTTTAAAAGTTCAAAAGACCCATATTAACTTTATTTTAAAAATAAACAGAGTAAACACAGCTTTCAAAAAATACTGATGTTTTTTAGCAAAAAACAGCCAATCGAAAGATAAGCATCAAAAGTTACAATACCACAGCCCATATAATCAAAACGCTTATAAATCTTAATCACAAAAGAAGAGCAAGGTGATATTCAATGGGAATAATCAGCATAAGCTACAATAAGCTAAGCGTAAGCAAGACTGGAAATACAGGCCAGAAGCTGTCTATAAACACTGTACCTAAGATAGAAGATGTGAAAGAGGGAAAACTCAACGCTTTCGGCACAAAAAGCGACATACTGAACATAAAGTTCAGCTTCACAAGCACATTCGACCCCGATGTCGCAAAGCTTGAGATAGAAGGCATGATCATATACACGAGCAAAGACAACAAAAACATTGTAAAGGAATGGGGGGAAAACAAGAGCATACCCGAAGACGAGCATATAGAGATAATAAACTACCTGTTCAAGACAGCAGGTCTAAAAGCGCTCCAGTTATCAGAGATGGCAGGAATACCTCCGGTAATTGCATTGCCTAAACTCGCAAAAGCAGCAAAAAAGAAATAATCACGATTTGATCTTTTTTTCGGAAAGCTCAATTATATTAGTCCGGCCCCTTCTTGTCTTTGTCACAAGGCCTCTCTCTTCAAGATCAAGTATTATGCGGCTCATCTTTGCCTTAGAGAACCCTGTCTCTTTCACAAGAAATTTCTGGTCACAAATGCCTTCCTTTCCTATGAGCAATTCAATCACTTTCCGCTCACCCTCATGAAGCACAGACAGCACAGTCTTTATCTTTCTTGCCTTCCTGAACCTGAGCAGCATAAATGATGCAAGAGCAAGCAAAAGTATAAGCAAAGATGCCACAGGATAGAACCACGGGTTTGAATATATCTGGGTTACCTGCTCATAGAACACCCTATACGAATAATCACTCCCTAAAGAAGGATTTTCTTCAGACCATGTGACAGTTATGTGCCTGCCATCATCAGTGCTGCCTATAACACCATCGCCAGGAAAATAGGGCGAAAATCCATCTTCTTTCTCCATAAGGGCCGTACCTGTAGGCAGCACGAATCTTATGACAAATTGTTCTGTAGGAATCCTCACACTTTGGTCATATGAAAAAAGGAAATTATCATCATACTTGGACTGAAGCCCAAGCATATTGAAATCAAAGTGGACAGAATAATTGTATGTGTCTTCAGTATTTGGTTTGCATGTTATCTGCGTCCCGTAAGAGAACACATTGGTATTGCATAGGAGCATCCCATAATCATCGCTCGCGGCAAGGGAATCTATCCGCGCAAAGACGAAATAATAGACCTCTTTTGTAGTAAGGTCGGCAAAATCAAGGTCCACTGATGTCTCAGCAGCACCAGAATCATCAATTATAACAGATATCTCATGCGTATCTATGAAAGATGCGAAAACTGGAGAGGAAAAAGATAACAGTAACAGGAAAGATACAATACTTAACCATAACACAGCACGCAATCTCATCTCAATCAGGAATCACACTTTTGTCAGCACCATGCCGCCGGCACCAGCCGCAGCATACCTGTGCATAAGTTCTGAGATAAGTATCAATGTATTCTGCATCTGCCTCATATCAAGCTTTATCTCCTTAGGAGCAAGCACTTCTAATGTTGTAGGACCGAAAGTGACAACAAGATAAAGCAGGGTCTCAAAATCTTTTGCGACAATCTCCATTTCAAGCACCTGGCTGAAAACAGTATCTATGCCTTTCTGCTTAAACTTTTCTGAAGACTCTATCGATTCAGGTTCGGTCAAAGATTCGGTGAGCACACGAACATCCTTTATCATCTTTATCTTATCCATAAGCCCGGAAAGAAGACCTTTCAGCATCTTCTTGTCAACCGCCTGTGTATCAAAGACAAGCCATGTCTTTATCCATCCATCACGGATCAATTTTTCCGAATCTATTTCCTTGCCGATATGAACCACCATCAAAAATATTCTTGAATTTTTAAAAAAAGCCCAAAATGACCTTTTTGAACCATAAAACAGTTCATGAAACATTCAACATGAACCGTTCCATAAATAAGATATAGGTCTTCCTGCTTTATATAAGTTTTTAAAAAAAGAAAAAAAGTAGATAATGCCTACTCAAATGCACCATCTAAGTTACCGCTGGCAGTATGCGAAACATTTTCAATCAGATACTGTATCTCAAGATCATATGAAAAACAGCTTCCAACAAGGCCTGTAAGTCCTGCAGTTCCGGAAATGACAGCACCAGACACACTTACATTCCAGTCATTTTCACCCTGTGTTACTGTGCTTGCATTGAGATGAATCTCAGAGATTGTAATATTTCCTCCTGCAGTATTATTCAGATATAATGTGAGTATGCCCGCATCAGTCAAAGAGAAATCATCAACTGCGATTTGCGCTCCAGCAAAACCTGAAACAGAATTATTGCAGGTTTCATTATCATCTCCCGACCCGTCATCATCCGTATCATTTATATCACCATCAGCATCGTCTTCATCATCGTCAGATAAGCCGCCATTGCCTTCCCCCCAATTCTGTCTTATTTTTTCCTCTTTCTTTTCAACAATCCTGTTTTTCATCTCGTTGAATTCAGGATCATCTTTCATAGGTGTATTCATCAGCTTCTCTATAGAAAAACCGCTGGCAGCATATATAGCAAGCCTTTTTGCCTTGAAGGCAAGTCCCACAGCATCTTCAATATTGCCATCCTCATATTCAGCTTTAGCCTCTGCAAGAATCAGTTTAGCATCTTCAAGCTGTTCCTTTGCATAAGTCACATTCCTGCCAGCCTCTTCCTTTTTAGCTATAAGGTATTCAGCATGCACAATTGCTTTCTCTGCCTGGCTAATAAAATTTTCGGCTTTGTCTCCTAAGTGCTCTTGTGCAGCTTCCATACTGTAGTTCTCAAACTCTCCCTCAATCTCAGCATCAGACCAGTTGTGCGTCCTCTTCATGACAGCTTTTATTTTCTCTCCCCTGTTCTGTACCTTGACATCAACAGAGCTCAAGCTGCCTTTCATGCTCTCGAGGAAAGCGTCAAGTTTCTCCTGCTGGTTGACAGTCAGCCTTCCGCGAACTCTCAAGGTAAGCTCCTGCTCGACATCAGACACTTCCTGCTTATGCATCTGAAGCATCGTCTTTATCTTCATGTTAGTCTTCAGGGCTTCAGCCTCGTCGCCTGTACCGATAGCATCTATATCGTCTTCAGCAGAAAGAAGCATCTCATCATGCCTTGCGCGTGCTTTTTCCATAGCGTCCAGATTATTCTTTAACCCCATCATCTTAGCCTCTTTCAGCCTTTCATTAGCTATCAGAAGCTTCTTCTCTGCCTTTTTGGCCTTGTTGAATGTAAACATAAGGCCTATATTGTCCATAGCCACATCCATCCCATAAAATGGAGAGTCTGGCGTTACACCGGCTTCAGAAGCATCTTCAGCATCGCTGTCTTCAGCAATATCATTGAGAAGGGCGACATCATCCGCAAAAGCGGCAGGCACTGCCATGTACATTACGATAGCCGCAAATACAAGCAGTTTTAACATTTTTTTATTCATAATCTTCATCTCATCTTATTCTAATATTATCGCAGGAAAATGCAGGCATACTGCACCCGGGCAAGAGAAAGATGCAGATACCTATATATAAATATTGCCGGAAACATGATGGAACAAGATGGAACAGGGATAATAAAAAGCTATCAAGAGCCCTAATCTTCATCAGGATGCATCTTTTCTCCTTCACCCGCCTTCTTTTTCCTGTCCTTTTCCTTCACAAGAGATATTTTGTTGCTGTTGCCCCACGGCATTTTTCTTACAATGCCTCGCGACTCAAGATTCGATATGACACGGCTTAGCTTTGCTTTGGAGAAGCTTGTGATATTCTGAAGCTCTTTCTGTTTCAGCACGCCAAGATTAGCCTGAAGTGCACCAACAACAGCCGCCTCGCTTTCAAGAAGATGCGAATATACTATACATTTTGTCTTCTCTTTTTTTTTCCTGCCAAGATACGATCTCGTATTATATGCTAGAAATAGAAGGATCAGAAAAGACAGAAAGAAAACAGGCAAAGACTGCCATGCACCGCCCGGCGACTGCTCAAACATCACAGAAACTTCAAGATCAGAGACATTCTCATATTCCCACATCAATATATGCCTTCGGCCATCAGAATATATGCTGCCGGGAGCAGGCGTGATGAAATAATCAGATTTCTCAGGAAGCACATAGCCCATTGGAAGCCTGACCGAAAGCCGGGACAACATGGCATCCCCAAAAAAAGAAAAAGAATCGTGGAACATCACCATATCTTCAATGCCGAACAGGGGATACCTGCTGTCATAAGATACATGAATATAATTCTTGCCATATAGCGCTTCAGACATGTCGCAGGACACAGTTGAGCTTCCGACCGCATGAGATACATCGCAATGGACAGGCACATCATTCAGGGAAACCTCTACATTCCTTGTATCTGCTGTGAAAAGAAATTCATATGCTGTCTCAGCCTCATCAAAAAAAGCTACAATCTCATAATCATAATAGGCATTGCCATTTTCAATATCAACAGAAACAGAATAAGAGTCAAAAACATGCTCATCAAGAGAAAAAGAGGAAGATGGAAATAAGACAATAACAGTTGCAACAGCTGCAATAAATACCTGCAGAACATTTCTCATAAAAAACCAGCGCCATATATATTATAGCCACATTTTGGGCACTCGCCTTTATTTAAGTTTTGCTTCGGCTTTGGCCTGCCTTTCCTCTCGACCAGAAGAGTCTTGCATGACGGGCAGTATGTATCTTCCTTGCCATCCGGAACATTCCCGATATACACATATTCAATACCCTGTACCTTGCCTATCTTATATGCCGTCTCAAGTGTCTTGACAGGAGTCGGCCCGGCAGTCATCTTATAGGCAGGAAAATACCTTGAGAAATGCAGTGGTATTCTCTTATCAAGGTCTGCCACCCATCTGCATAACTCTGCTATCTGCTTCTCTGATGTGTTCCGGCCCGGGATAAGAAGGTTTGTGATCTCTATATACATTTTCAGCTTATAGGCAAGCCTGATTGTTTCAAGTACAGGCTTTACGCCTTTGACTCCGCATAGCTTCTGATAAAATACATCTTCAAGAGATTTAATATCAATATTCATCGCATCAAGATATGGCGCAATCTTCTTCAATGGTTCAGGATTGATATACCCATTTGTCACAAACACATTCTTTATCCCTTTCTCATGCGCAAGCTTCGCAGTGTCGTATGCGAACTCAAAAAAGATTGTAGGCTCCGTATATGTATAGGCAATAAGTTTTATTCCTTTTTCCAGAGCGATATCCACAACATCCTGCGGAGTCATCTCTTCCCCTAATATAATATCCGACTGCGATATGTCCCAGTTCTGGCAGAACCTGCAGTGAAAATTGCAGCCCACAGTCGCTATCGAAAGTATCTCAGAACCCGGATGAAAATGAAAGAGCGGCTTCTTCTCGACAGGATCAGTCGCAGTAGACACTATCCTGCCATAGTTTAAGGAATATAGTGTTCCGCCTATATTCTTCCGCACCCTGCAGCTGCCTTTCTTCCCGTCAGCAATCCTGCATTCCCTGGGGCATAGAAGGCACTGCACTACCGTCCCTTCAAGAGGCTTCCAGAACATCGCTTCTTTCATATGCCATATATTGGTTTCCGGACTATAAAAACAGTAATCAAGGCGATTATGCCCAAAAGAATTTAAGATTTAAAATGTAATATTAATTAGGAAAAATCAGAATATACGGGGTGGAACTTGAAAGATATTAAAAAGCAATTAATATGAACTCTCAAATAAATTTTGATGTCATCCCCTACAAGTGATATAAAGTTTATAAAGTTTGTTGATGTAATACATAATAATTTACAAATTATAAAAGAAGGTGTATTGTTATATGAATTTTATGACGGGGCGCCATATCCACAAACTCACGCACCGAATGCATTTTGCCCGTCGCAATAACAAGATCATCAGGCTCATCCTGCTGCAGCATCAGCCACATCGCCTCCACATAATCTCCGGCAAAGCCCCAGTCCCGC
>JAIVYO010000036.1:0-7580 GCA_048635405.1 Campylobacterales bacterium
AGCTATTTTTTTTACTTTTTCGATTTTTGATATATTATTTAAACCATGATTCAATGAATAATCACCACCAAAAACATGTAAATCTGCAAAAGGCTCTATAACAATATCACGAAGGGCATCATTCAAGAAATAGTGAACAGCAAGATCATAATCAAGATCAAATAAACTAAATATAAATTCATCATTTTCACAAAAATCATTTAAACATTTAGCACTCAAGGATATATCTTGTGAATTATATACTGGTGATTGTTTAGAGCTTCTTTTGCACTCAGGACAGATAGGATAAACAAAAACATCGTTAATTTTTGCTTTTTTTGATGGAGTTCCATAAAAAATTTTTCTAAATTCAATGTTATTGTCAAATATTTCTTTTAAAGCAATTCTAAACTCTAATTTGTTTTGCAGTTCTGAAAAGAAATTGAAATCATAATTAAAATTAATTTTCTCATTAATTAAACAAAAAATATGATCTATTTCATCCACTATATGCAAAGAATAAGAATTATGACAATTATCCAGATCTGGCATATCTCTATAATTAATAATTGTATTGCCATGACCTTTTGAATTAAAGTTCTCATTAATATAAGGCATATCCAAATCACAAATATTTACATGAACTGTTGAGTCATAGCCTATTTCTTCAATATGTTCAGATAACATGCAGGATACAAGCAAGGTTTCAACATTACCAATATGTAGATTTCCTGATGGTCTTAATCCAATATTAATATTTATTGTTTTTTTGGTTTCATCAATATTTCTTAAACATTCTTCAAAATTATAGAAAACAGAACCCATAAAAACACATCATTTAACACAATTTACAATTAGATTGTAATAAAATCTTTATATTATTTAATCAAATCTAAACAGATATCAACTTATATATACAAATCCCCAACAATTAAATTCTGGTAACATGATACACGAACTGCACGCAGAAAAGGTTTTGGACAGCCGGGGCAACTGGACAGTCAAAGCATATGTCAACGGTATATCAGGCACAGCACCCAGCGGCGCATCTACAGGCACATATGAAGCGAAAGTCATACCCCCGGACCAGGCAGTAAAGATAATAAACAGCAGGCTCCAGCGCCTTGTCGGAGAAAAACTCAACCAGGCAGAGATAGATATACTTCTTGAAAGCATGGACGGCACAGACAATTTTGACAAGATAGGCGGAAACACAGCCATAGCAGTATCTTTTGCAGTTTTCAACGCGATACATAGATCAAAGAAGATTATCAGGGAAATATTCCCTTTCCCGCTCGGAAACGTCTTCGGAGGCGGAACGCACGGCGGCTACACGACATTCCAGGAATTCCTCTCGCTTCCTGTAAAAGCGAAATCAATCTACGAAGCGATAGAGGCAAACGCAGAGCTTCATCACAGGCTCAAGGAAAAGTTCCGGAAAAAAGCGAAAGTGATAGGCATAAACGATGAAGGCGCCATAACGGCAAACATAGATGACCTGAAAGCTCTTGACATAATCACAGATACAGCAGAGGATCTGGGATGCAGGATAGGCATTGACGCAGCAGCATCAGAATTTTTCAAAAATGGCAAATATACCTACAAATCCCTAAAAAAAACATTAAAGCCGGAAGACCAGCTTGATTTCCTTATAGAGACTGCGAAAAAATACAGGCTCATATATATAGAAGACCCTTTTGAAGAGAATGATTTCAGGAATACGGCAGAGCTCACCAGAAAGATAGGAAAAGACTGCCTAATCTGCGGAGATGACCTTTTTGTCACAGACGAGAGAAGGCTTTCGCAAGGCATAAGAGAAGGTGCGGCAAACTCAATAATAATAAAGCCTAATCAGGCAGGCACAGTCTCTCAGGCATACGACACTGTATCTCTTGCAGTAAGGAACAACATAACTCCTGTAGTCTCACACAGGTCTGGAGAGACCTCAGATTCCACAATGGCACGGCTTGCAGTATTATGGAGTGTACCCATAATAAAAGCTGGTGTGATAGATATGAGAGTAGCAAAGCTAAACGAGTTGATACACCTGTGGAACATGGCAGAGTCACCTAAGATGGCAGATCTCAAAAACATAAGATAAATAAAGAGACATGCCTTTTACGCATAACCTTTAAAAAGATTTCGCCGCAAATACTCATACAAATTCTTGGCATTACGCTTAAGATAAATACCAGACAAGATATTCAAGGTTTTTTACATGACCGAAAGCGCAGCAATATCAACGGACCAGGCAGGAGAGACTAAACTCATCCCTGCAACTAATTACCTCTCAGCAGGCATACATATAGGCATGAAGCAAAGAATCAAGGCAATGGAAAGATATATATATAAAGTAAGGCCTGACAAGCTTGCGGTCTTCAACATACAGCTCATAGACGAGCAGATACAGAATGTTGCGAACCTACTGTCTCAGTATGCTCCTGAAGACATTCTTGTAGTATCAAGAAAAAAGAACGGGCACAAGCCAGTTGTTAAGTTCGCAGAAGCCATAGGCGGAGCAAAAGTCATTTACGGGCGTTTCTATCCGGGCACACTTACAAATCCTAACTATGAGAAATATATAGAACCAAAAATAGTCATTGTCACAGACCCGTTCCTTGACAAACAGATTGTTGAGGAGGCATTCAAGTCAAACCTGCCTATAATCGGACTGTGCGACACATTCAACAATCCGAAAAATCTTGATATCGTGATTTCTATGAACAATAAGGGGAAAAAAGCCATAGCTTTAGTCTATTGGCTCCTTGCCCGCGAAATCCTGAAAAATAAGGGCGAGATAAAAGGCGATGCAGAATACAAATACTCCCTTGAGGACTTTGAGATGCCCGAGTTTGAGTGAATTTCTCACCTCATATATAAATAGATTAACATATATCTTTTCTTATGTTTGCATCTCTTCAAGCATGGTCTGAAAGCCTGATAATTTCATCAGGTCTCGGAGCAGTCTTTTTCCTGTCAGCCATAGAATCCATATTCTTTCCCATACCGACAGCCCTGATAATAACGGCAGCCACAGGACTGGGCGCAGATGTCGCAACCATTGTCATAGTGGCGACCATAGGCTCTGTGACCGGGGCTGTAGTAGGATACAAGCTGGGTATGTATGGTGGCAGACCGTTCGCCGAAAAGTACTTTAAAGTCTCGCATATAGACACTGTAGAGGCATGGTTCTCAAGATACGGTGTGCTTGCGGTCGGCATTGCAGGTCTGACACCTCTTCCTTATAAAGTATTCACAATATCAGCAGGAATAGCGAAGATGCACCTGCCGTCTTTCATAGCTGTATCCATAGTATCCAGATTTGCCCAGTTCATAATATTCGCATACTTCGGGGCAGCCCTTTTCAAAATATTCTAGACACCCCTTTAAGTGGTCATTTTCCGGATAAAATACCCATATAGTGTTTTCCTAAACATTATATACCAAGAGAAACAATATAATAAACATGGATGCTTCAAACACCTCCGCCAGCCTAATAACACAGTTCAGGGATTTCGGCTTCACACTCTACGAATCAAAAGCATATGTCGCCCTTGTCACAGGAGGCATCATGTCAGCGCCTGAAACCTCAAAAAAGAGCGGTGTGCCCAAAAGCAAGATATATGACACTTTGAATAATCTTCTGAATAAAAGGATAATTGAGGAATATCCGGGATCGCCAAGGAAATTTAAGGCAAGATCTCCAGGCTTTGTCCTTGACGAGCTTGTGGAGCAGGAGAAATTGCGCCTGAAAAATATACAATCCTCAGCAGACAGCCTAAGGTCAAGGCTTGACTCTATCATAAGCAATACAGAAAAGACATATATATCAGATGATTCAGTGCTTTGGACAGTGAACGGCCGTCGTGGCTTCCATGAGAAATTTGCCGAGATGGGTTCAAGGGCAAGGAAAGAAGTCAAAGTGATAACCCCTTACTTCTCAAGAAACTCAATCCTTGAAAAAGCAATAAACAAAGCAAGGTCAGAAGGTGTCATATTCAAAGGCATAACATCAATAAACGAGGACAACAAAGACAGGGTAAAATACTATCTTGAATGCTTTGACAGCATAGAGCAGTTCAACGGGGAGATCCCGATAACTCTCGTCATAATAGATGAGAAAGAATGCATGTACAGGATAGATTATCGCATCAACGGCCTGCTGAACTATGTCGGTGTCCACTCGACAAACATAGGCCTCATAAAAGCTTTCACACAGTACTGGAACGGCCTCAAGGCTGATTCAGTCCCTATTAAGACCATCCAATAGCTCAGCCATCTTTTTCTCATACCTGTCTAAAGACTTTATAAAAATCTCGTTGTCTTCAAGTCCTGAAAGCTCTTCTTTGAGTATACAACATTGCAGTATCGCCTTTTCAATCTCTCGCGAGAACACAGCTTTCCTTTCACAGATATAATCCAGATAAGTTATGAACGCAACAGTTTTTGTAAGTATGTCAGAACTCATCTTGATGACAGCCAGTTAAAAATATACAGAACATATTTATCTGACCTGTCTTATTATTATTGGTGACCCCCTAAGGTGGTCACTTATACATATCCTAAAGCAACACAGATCATAACAAAGTATGTGATATGTTCTCTCCCGTCTAAAAATTATATATACTAATGCAGACAAAATTAGATAAGCACAGAATTACTGGTGATATTATGGGATTTCTTAACAAGATTAAAGAATCAGTAGGCATGAATTCTAAAAATGGAATAGATGTTCCGGCTTTGGACAAAGATCTTGACCTGCTGAACTCACAACAGGCAGCACAGGAAAACACTGTGCAGCCGGAAATGGAAACACAGGAAGCTCCTGCAGCAGATATACCTTCCAATACTGAAAACATACCATCTAATACAGATGTACCTCCAAATGCTGAAAATATAACCTCAAATGATATAGAAGGTATCCCTCCCTCGCCAGAACCAATTCAGGAACCATCCCTACCGCCGGAGACACAGCCGGAGATAAAAGATGCAGAAAATGAAAAAGGTAGCGAAAATATTGCAGATATCCAGACTCCTGAAGAAAGCACTAAAGACCAGGATACACAGGACAATGCCCAGGATACAGTACCGGAAAACACACCTTTAGAGAATAATACTGCAGGAAATTTTGAAAATATAAAGCAGGAGAAAATGAAGATTTCAGGCGAACTGGAAAGGCTCACAACAGAGATTGATGGAATCATAAAGAACCTTGAAAATGAGCTGAGAGATGGCAAGACTATAAATAAGACAGAAACAAAACCAGAGAACAATACAAAAGAAGACAAGAAAGCATCAGATGTTTCGAAAAAAGAAAAAGAGATAAAAAAAGCTGATAACAAAGCAGACGATGCTGCCCCGGCCAAACAATCTGAAGAATCAAAGAAGATTACAGAAAAAGACATAGAAGCGCTTGAGGACTTTCTTTCAAAAGAGAACATAAAAGACATGCCTAAATCAAAATGATAGAGGAATCTTCTGATATGCCCTTAACTCTTTTTCACAAATACATGCAGGACGCAAAAAACAGATTGAACTTTGATAAATTTTTATTATCTATTCCTGTGATGGGCACTCTTATGCTTCATTATAATATTTCAATTATGACAAGAACTCTCGGCAACACCCTGAGAAGCGGCATAAGCCTTGTGCAGGCTATATCTGTGACAGAAAACACCGTACAAAATGCAGTGCTTCGCGCGATCCTTATAGAGCTGAGGGAAAATGTCATAAAAGGAAAAGGTATCTCTGAGCAGCTTAAGATGAGCGGATTTTTCCCTCCTATGGTCATCCAGATGATCTCAGCAGGTGAGCAGACAGGAAAGCTCGACGATATGCTCATAGAAATAGCCGACTTTTATACAGTAGAGGTTGATTATTCAATCCAAAACTTTACTTCTGTTCTTGGCCCTATCATGCTTCTAGTGATGGCAGTTATGGTCGGTTCCATGGCTCTTGCCATTCTTGTTCCCATCTTCAATCTTGTTAAGGTATTTAAAAGGCACTAAAACAAGACGCAAGACTAAAGAGAAATTGGACGCTGATAAACGCAGATTAAAATGATCAGATAAAAAAAGAAAAATTTAGCCACTAAGGACGCGAAGAAAAGCGCAGTAAAAAACCTTCTGCGCTTTTTTTGATAGAAGTTAAAAGAAGAGAGTTTTACCACGGAGATACACGAAGGAGAACACGGAAAATTCTGTAGAGACGCATGGCGTGCGTCTTTGTTAATCGCAAAAGTACGGAATAGCACATAAAAAGAAGAACGTAAAATGTCGTCATTGTGAAGAGTCGGACGCCGAGCCAAAGGCGCAGGTCCGCCGAAGGAGGAAAGCAAACTCCATAAAAGGTAGTCCAGTAAAACCGTCGCCATTCCTGCCCCGTATCAGGCACAGGATAAACTCCAGCAGGAAACCATATCAAAATAAATCCGGATTAAATCCTTTTGATTTTGTAGGAATACTGTTGAAATATTTTTTGATCACATCATATGCTGGTTTGGGTTTGCGGTAGGCATCTAAAATCCCCCAGTGGTCTTCTACGTGAAAATCCTGTTTTTTACTACCTCCTCCTTTCCACCACTCATCTGTCCATTCAAAGATACAAAATCCGGCCAACTTTTCACCAATAAGCTTTATCTGTTCCTCTATTACTTCACCCTGTTTATTGTATTTTACAAGAGTTGGACAACCTACTTCTGTAATCAATAATGGCTTTTTGAACTTACGCATAATAACACGCATTGTAGATAAGCGTTTTCTTGCATGCGATTTGGAAAAATTTGCATTCTCAAACGCATTTTTGCTGTAATCGATCCCTATATAAGAATTGCAGCCAATAACATCCAAAAAATCGAATCCCATATCTCCACCGGTTTTAAGATATATCATGTTTGCACCAGTTACCGGATGATTTTTATCAATTCTCTTAATGGTGTTATAGATCTCTTTAAAAAATTCATTAACATCTTTATCTCCAAATATTTTTTGTTGGATTAACGAGTCTGAATCCATTAGAATCTCAAACGGATAAGTCTCAAGGCAAATCGTATCAGACTTGTAAATTAAAACATCAGGAGTCTGTTCCGTTGCAAAAATTGTCAAGGAAAATAGAATCAGTAATATGGTTGCAGTCTCTCTCATTTTATGCCCGCTAACGATAGGGCTATGCAATAGTTGCCTGTGTTGCGCCTGCGGCAGGCAATTTTGTATTAGCCCATGTTATGTTTAGTACGTTCAGCCAATATAGGCAATTATTATCTACAAAGTACGGAGTTCGCAAATTTACTCCTAAAACACTACGGATGAATTAAACGATTTTCTATGGGTTATATGTTTGATATGACATCGTTGAAAATCGGTCAGGATGGATTTAAACAAACACTCCGGTATCATTATGTTCTTTAATTAAAACTTGACTTTGTCATTTTAATTCAATAACTTGACATAAGTCTTTTATGACGTAGCATACGTTTTCAAGTACGACTTGAACGGTAGCACCGCAAAAAGACTTAAAGTCCATAATAATACCCCCTTTGCAAGATCTTTATCCTGGTAATTCATCCTAGTTATTGCCCGTAAATTTGTTGAATTAAATATAAC
>JAIVYO010000037.1:0-7394 GCA_048635405.1 Campylobacterales bacterium
TTGGGCTAAAGAAAGAGCCGCAGATAATTCTTGAAGTCAGCAAATATGCTGACATGTCTTCTTTCAGGCTTGCGAAATACGGCAAATCCGACAAGAAGAAGTTCAGCACCCTCAACGAGGCGGCTGATGAGTTCTATGTATCCAGGATGGAGATTGAAGAAGAGAAAGAAGTAGTGTCTAAATCAGATAAAAAGAGAGGCTCTTTTGAGCACAGGCTTGAGGTACAGACCTGTTCTTTAGAGACTGTTAAGACGATTATAGAGGAATGCAACCATAAGGCTGAGATGATATATTCCAATTTCAGACTGCTTGAGGATATGATACGGCAGGTCAATGATGCAGGTGAATCCAAGGGCTGGGAATTTGTTCTGAAGCTGGTGAAATCAGGTAAGGTGGATAAGATAAAAAGCATAGATCTCAAGGTGAAGATCATGGTGGCTGATATCGGCGGTGTAAGTGTAAACATATATATTGACAAGCCTTTGAACCACAGCGCTGAGATGTATTACAGGAAGGCCAAGAGATCCAAAGAGAAGATACCAGGCATTGAAAAATCGATAGCTCTCACAAAGGACAATCTTGAAAAGCTTGAATCGGCGCCTGCTCCAAAAGCAAAGCTAAAGATACGGCGGGCTGCGGAAAAGAAGGAATGGTTTGATAAGTTCAGGCATTTCAGGTCATCTTCCGGTTTTTTTGTCCTTGCCGGGAAGGATGCCACGACAAATGAGATACTTGTCAAGAAGCATACAGATAAGGATGATGTGATACTCCATGCAGATATAGCAGGGTCGCCGTTTGTTGTCATCAAGGCTGAAGGGAAGAAGATAGACAAAAGTACATTGTCTGAGGCGGCGCAGTTTGCTGCTGCGTATTCCAAGGCATGGAAGATGCGGGCTGGCACTGTAGATGTCTTTTTGGTCGCACCTGAGCAGGTGTCAAAGCAGGCGCCTTCAGGCGAATACATACAGAAAGGGTCTTTCATGGTCCGCGGGAAGAAGAGCTGGGCAAAGCCTGAACTTCGGCTTTCATTTGCTTTGGTTGACGGCAAAGTCATATGTGTGCCATTAGAGACTATAGTTTTAAAGACAAAGAAATATGTGACAATCGCACCCGGATACAAGAAATCAAAAGAGTTTGCGAAAGAAATAAGGACAAAGCTTTTCTCTTTGAGCTCAAAGGATGAGCAGGAGATCCTGAAAGAGATATCTGTAGATTATATCCAGAAATTCATACCTTCCGGCAGTGGTGAGATATTGAAATGAGATTTTTTATTTTTCATGACGTTCCTTTACTGCTGCGCTTATGAGAGGCAGAGCTATTGTCGCGTCGCATGTGACATTTACATATTTCGCTTTCCTGTCAAGCTTGCCCCAGGATATGCCTTCTCTCAGTTCCGCCCCTGACGAGCCGCCTGGCTCCGGTCTGTCCGTCGTTATCTGGACTGCGTATGACGCTGATGTGGGCGCGAACTGCAATGCCTGCTGGACATAGTTTTTAGGGACTCCTCCGCCTATGTAGATGACACCGTTCTTTTCTGATGTCCATGTGATGTCTATTATCTGTTTCAGGTCTGCGAAGGCAGATACTTTTATCTGGTGTTCCTGCATATATCCCCAGACCTGAAGGCCAATGCCGGAGTCGCTCAGGGCAGGGCAGAATATAGGTATCTTTTTCTCTGCACAGATTCTCAGTATTGAATCTTCTTTAGGCACTTCTTTTCCCAAAAGCCAGAGGAACTCTTTTATGTCCATCTCTTCTTTTGGCATCTTTGCGAAAACTTTTTTGCAGAACTTCTCAAGGCCTTCATAGACCTCGTCAGGCATGAAAACGTCGTATATCCTGTCTATCTTTTTCCTGTTCAGTTCCTCATCGCTTATCATGTGCGTTCCCTGGTAATGGTGGTAGCCTAAAGCCTCTATAAGGTCGTGGGTCAGGTTTGCTCCCGTGGTAACGAGAACATCTATCCAGCCATCTTTTAGCATGTCTATTATTATCTGCTTCTGTCCGCCAGGAACCATGGCGCCTGCAAGACCGAGAAATACAGTGCATTTTTCATCTTTTATCATGTCTTCTATGACTTCTGCGGCTTTTGCTATCTTTCCTGCTCCCATGACACCTGCTTTTCCCATCTGCTCTACAAGCTTTCCGCAGGTCATCGCCTTTTCAGTCTTGATATGGTGCACTTTCTTAAGATCTTCATGCATTTATATCACATAGCCATAATCTATATGAATATAGATGATAAAAATATTATAAAGGTAATCTGCCATGTCAATGCTCAACAATATAGGTAAAAGGTACAGGTCACAGAAAAAGCTCATATCTGAAGGGAAAGCAGGCAATCCTGAATATGCGCTCAAAAAAATAGAGGCTGTGGTTGATCAGGCAAGGTCTTTCCAGAATCTTAACAGGTCGCAGGCGATAACTATAGCGAATAAGGCATTGGATGACTGTGAGCAGGCTCTTGAGAAATACAGGAAAGTTGATGACATTGATATGGTCTTTGAGATCAATGCTATCAAAAGCGAAATCCAGGGGTTTTTGACCAATTTTTCTGTTGAAGAGGTTGACCGCGCCCTGCACAAGTCTGACGGGGACAACTATCTTGATGAGGCAAGGAAGAGGCTTATATTTGCAAAGAAGGTGAAGAACATAAAGAGGCGTGATTCTATAGTCTATCTTCTTGCGGCAATCAAGCGATATGATGATGCGCTAATCTTTTTCAGGCAGGAGAATGTCGGCAGAAAAGACATTGCTGAGGCTGAGAAGAAGGATGCTGAGGACTTCCTTAACTATTTCACTGAGGATGAGATTGCTGAGGTGAAGAAGAGTGTGCTGAAAGGGGAGGATATTGAGGATGACATTTTTGATGTTGATGATAAGAAATCTATTGACTTTTAGATAATACCATATTTTTTATTTCTAACATCACCAATTCTTGTTATGCAGCTTGATGAGATTTCTGAAAAATATCCTGTGCTTCGCCCTGTCATGGATATAATAAAGAAGAAAGAAGGCATCACTGAGTTTTTCCCGCCACAGGCGGATGCTGTCCGTTCCGGATATCTTGAAGGGAAAAATATGCTCCTGACAATTCCCACAAGTGCAGGGAAGACTCTTGTCGCCGAGCTTGCGGCACTTAAGGTTGTTCTTGAGGCGAAGAAGAAAGTGCTCTATCTTGTGCCCCTAAAAGCTCTTGCTATGGAAAAGTTCAATGATTTCAAGGATAAATATGAGTCTCTTGGTGTCAAGACGGCTGTAAGCATCGGAAGCTTTGACGGAAAGGATCCGTGGCTTTCTAATTTTGACATAATCGTCACTTCAGTGGAGAAGGCGGACAGCCTGCTTCGGCACAAGGCGGAATGGTTTTCTGATATAGGCCTTGTAATTGCGGACGAAATACATCTTCTTGATGACCCCTCGCGGGGTCCGACTCTTGAGATTGTCCTCACTAGGATTGGTGAGATTTCAGATGCGCAGGTTGTCGGGCTTTCAGCGACGATAAACAACCGCAAGGAACTTGCTGACTGGCTGGATTCTGTGCTTGTTGAGTCTGATTTTCGTCCGACAGTGCTTCATGAAGGGTATGCAGAGAAAGGGAAAGTCACTTTTTCCGGTAAAAATGATCAGGGGTTTTCTATATCTTCCAGTCTTGATACTTTAGGGGCGATAGTCAGGAAAGTCAATGGTGACGGCAAGCAGGGAATAATATTTGTATCATCCAAGAGAAGCGCTGAGAAAGTGTCTGAAGATTTGTCAAAGATTGTAGATGCTGGTCTGGGAGCTTCTGAGAAGATAAAGCTTGAGAAGCTTTCTGATTCTGTTCTGCATGCGGTATCCAGCCCTACAACACAGTGCAGGAGGCTTGCAAAAGTTGTGAAGCACGGTGTCGCTTTCCATCACAGCGGGCTTGTGCACAGCCAGAAGGGGATGATTGAGGACGCTTTCAGGTCCGGGCTGATAAGGTTTATATCTGCCACAACCACTCTTGCATACGGGATGAATCTTCCCTGTGACTATGTTATCATGCGTGATGTGAAGAGATTTTATGGCACTCGTGGGTATGATTACATTCCTGTTTTAGAGTATAAGCAGTGTGTCGGGCGTGCTGGCAGGGCCAAGTATGCCAAGGAAGGAAGGTCTGTCGTTGTTCTTAAGGCAGGCGATGATAAAGGAGATATAGAGGAAAAATTCATAAACGGGCTTCCTGAGAATATATATTCCAAGCTTTCGCTTGAGCCTGTGCTTCGGATACATATACTTAGCCTTATCGCTACAGGGCATGTCAGAAGCCTCAATGATCTTGAAAGGTTCATGTCAAAAACATTCTATGCTCATCAGTTCAAGGATCTTCGCGAGCTTTTTGTGAAGATTGAGGCTGTAATTGATATGCTCTGCCGTTTCGGCATGGTTGATGCTGTGGATTCCGGGTTGAAAGCGACGCCTTTCGGGCTTAGGGTGGCTGAGCTGTATATTGATCCTATCACTGCTGACCTTTTCGCGCGGGCTGTCAGGCAGCCGCTGGCAATAAGCGATGATGCTGATGTGAATGCTATTGAAAAGGGATTGGGCACTGATTCCTGCGGTGCAGACTTTATATCTGGTGCGAGGATACTTGAGATCAAGTCGAAAGTGCTGAACAATTTCAGTTTCTTGAGCCTTATATCGCAGGCTTTGGAAATGTTTCCCCTGGCCAAGGCGAAGAAGGATGATACTGAAATGCTGAATGAGGTTATCGGGTCATGCTCGCGTAATATACTTATGGAAGTTCCATCTGTCTGGGACTGGGACAGGAAACGGTTTCTTGATACTGTCAAGACTGCGCTTCTTTTTGATTCCTGGATAAAGGAGAACACTGAGGATTTTATAGCCAAGCATTATTCTGTCACTCCGGGAGAGCTTAAGATAAAGCTTGACAATGCTGACTGGCTTCTTTATTCTATTGAAGAGTTTTCCAAGCTTTTTGAGCTGAAAGATGTCTATAAGGCTGTGAAGCGGTTGAGAGTGCAGATGAAGCATGGGGTGCCTTCAGAGCTTCTGAAGCTTGTTGCTGTGAAAGGTATAGGTCGGGTGCGTGCCCGTGCCCTTTATGATAAGGGGTTCAGGTCGATGCCTGATGTGCGGAAGGGGGATGTCTCTGTTCTTGAGAAGATTGTCGGGAAGAAGATGGCGATGAAGCTTAAGGGTTTGGGTGGTGGTGATGCTGGGATTTCTGAGGAGTCTGGCAGTGCTGAAGAAAAGCCTGAAAAATCTGGAGAGAAAGGCGGGAAAGGCGGGCAGAGGCTGCTTGGGAGTTTTTGATTAAATTATATAAGCGATGTCTGACCTATTATCTGTTGGGTATAATATGAAATTTTGGATATATATTCTCTTTTTGCTGTCTTTCTTATTGCTGGTCACGTGGGTTTATGCTGTGCCGACAATAACAGTAGAATCGCCTCAGAGCATTATCTATAATGATCCATCAATATGGTTCAATACATCTTTAGATTCTGTAGGGGGTTTGTGCGGGTACGACCTGCGCAATTCTTCATCGTTCCTGTTATGGCAATATAAGAAAAACATTGTTGTTAGCAATATATTGAATACAGAGAATCTTATCGATTATCAGGTACTGATTGATTTAACTTCTTCAAATTTTGATTTCTCAAAAGCTAATTCAGATGGCAATGACACAAGATTCAGATGGTTGAATGAGATATCAGGAGCTGAAGAGAACGCATCATTCTGGATTGAGTCATGGGATTCTGTTGGGGAAAAAGCATTTATATGGGTCAAGGTGCCTTTTGTCGCTTCAGGTTCTATTGGTAATCTTTATATGTATTACGGGAACCCGTCTGCGAGTTCTGAAAGCAATTTTTCTTCAATCAGTGAAGATTTTTGGTTTAATCAGACAGCATACAGCGCAACTTCCTCTATCCAGACACCTTATTCATTTATAGTTGAGTCTGACAGGAGCAGTTGGGGTGGTGGTCAATGGAGTACAGGATATAATGGGATTCTATTCAATTATACAAATGCACAGGATATTTTTGTCATGAATTTTACAACGAAATTTACTTTATTTAACAATCCAGGTTCTTTTTTGGATCGTTCTGTGTATTTTCTTGATGTCTATACTGAAGAAAATAATATGATTTTTTCAATGTTCCGATATGGTAATACAATGTATATCTATGACGGTGTACAACCCTGGACTTTTATAACTATAAGAAATACAGCATACAGCAAAAATATAGGTGCTATGAACACGGGGACTGAATATGATATAGGCATAATTTTTGATGGAACTACCTGGTCTGTATATGTAGACAGTGTATTGAAAAGGACAATTACACAGTCGACATATAAGAATAGTCCTGCCGGATGGCTGCGTATAACTGGAAGGCCGACTACAAATAGTTTTGGCGCTTCAGATACAGAAAATCAGATAACAATACAATCAGATACTTTTTATCAGAATCAATATGTTTCAACTGAACCAAAAGCAATCATAGGGACTTATGAAGATACCAGACCTCTCTGGGCTGTTTTATGGTCTTACCGCAGGGAAATTATAGTCAACAATACAGCAAACCCTGATAATCTTACAGATTACCAGATACTTGTCGATTTGACATCGTCCAACTTTGATTTCTATAAAGCCAATTTAGATGGTAATGATTCCAGATTTACATGGATAAACGGAATATCTGGTGCTGAGGAGAATGCATCTTATTGGATAGAGTCATGGGACTCTGTTGGAGAAAAAGCTAGCATCTGGGTCAGGATGCCGTATGTAGCGTCTATGTCAAACGGATATTTATATATGTATTATGGGAATGCGGATGCATCTTTGGAGAGTAACGGGACTGAGACATTTGATTTCTTTGATGATTTTTCAGACAGCACTTTTACATCATATCAGAACAGGATAACCGGGGGCTGTACGGGTTCATGTACTGCAGCAGACAACATGGCAAGCATGAATCCGCAATCCACCGCATACTATACTGCACTGTATGGAAGTTTTATTGATACAGGAGGTTCTGGATTTTGCGGTGATGCAGGCCTTATGAAAGAACTTGCACTTCCTGTTACGACTGCAAATATATCTATCACATTTGCGATAAGGGGTTGGGGTGCTTTCTGGTCCTGTAACAGAGGTTTTGTTATAGAGCGCGATACATATGGATATGGCCCTAAAGCATGTAACTCGGGCCAGACTTATCTCTGGCTTGCATGCGCCAGCAGAAGCGGCAATAGTTGCGGTAGCCCGATACATCCTAAAACAGCCCTGTAATCATGGGGCTCAAAACTGCTGACCAGAAGGGCTTGCAGAGAAGGATTCACCTTTTTCCTCTTAACTATTATCCCATTTATTAAGTATCGCAGCCGGTGGTTTGTCTTATCTT